>NZ_JAJDMI010000178.1:0-414 GCF_020593505.1 Blautia sp. DFI.3.45 | reverse complement strand
ATAATATAGGAAGGATAGATAGGGAGGATGGTTGGAATTCAGGTGTAAGATAGACTGGATGGTTGCTGGGGATTTAGTGGAGATTGGGGTGAAAATATAAAAAGTTTGTCAAATTATGAAATTAACTGTTGACAGGGGCTGCTTTCGGTGTTATATTAGTTGAGCTGTCGGAAATAATTGTTTCTTGAAAAGAGACAATTTAAGATAATTTCTGAAAGAAAAAAGAAATTTTAAAAAAGTGCTTGACAACTTAAAATGAATATGTTAAAGTAATCAAGTCGCTTGAACAGAGCTGACAATCACAGATCAGAAGAACAGTTCGGAAATCCGGAAGAGTTCGAAAAACTTTGAAAAAAGTTCTTGACAAAGAAAAAGAGATGTGATAAAGTAAACAAGCTGTCGCAAGACAGACAA
>NZ_JAJDMI010000177.1:0-421 GCF_020593505.1 Blautia sp. DFI.3.45 | reverse complement strand
GGTAGACGAGTGTCTAGGTGAAGTAGTATCTGATTCAATGGTACCACCCATTTCGGTACTCTCTTTATTAATGATATGGGGTGTACGAGATCGTACAGGAGATGGAAGAATATTATATTCAGATATGTCGGCATCAACTTCTTTTGGTGCACGTACCTTTTGGACTGGTTCCTTGTCTAATTGTAAAGGGTTCATTGATTGGGACGAGAAGTCGTTCACTAGAGGATCAGAGTTTATTTCAATCTCCGATTGATAGTCATGATCAGATTCTGTATTTTGATCATATGACTGCTCTGTTTCATTTTGTTCAATAAAAGATTGGTTATGGGCTGTTAAACGATTGAGATCATCATCAAAAGTGAGTGTATCGTAGTCGAACTGGTCCAATTTGGATTGCTTGTCTTGTAATATAACGTAATTG
>NZ_JAJDMI010000176.1:0-432 GCF_020593505.1 Blautia sp. DFI.3.45 | reverse complement strand
AATTGGATGAATTATCTAATAGTAATTTACTTGATATTAATCATTTACCTTGAAATATATATTCTGAATTATTAAAAATAGATCCTATTTATGATTTAAATATACCTCATAGAATAAATTGTCAAAATTATGCTATATCTCTTAGATATAATAAACCAGTGAAAACTGGAGTATTTATTTTTGATTTAAATAATAACTATATTATACTAGTAGGTGGTCAAGCTAAAACTGCTAAATATTTTAATGTTAAACTTAGTGAAGTAGTTAGACATATTAGAAATAAGACAATCTTTTTAAATAAATATTATTTAAAACCTCTTAAATAATAAAATTTAACACATATAACCAACCCTTAAAATTATATATCTAAATGATTAATATATATATTATTAATAATTATTTAATTTTTATTATTTATTTATATATAAAAAT
>NZ_JAJDMI010000175.1:0-452 GCF_020593505.1 Blautia sp. DFI.3.45 | reverse complement strand
GCAGGAAGCTCCCACTTCAAAATCTGTAAGATTTAAGTGGCGAGAGCATGTCACCGTGTATTCATTCTAATAATGTATGCGCCAGAGTTGGATGCCTGGCAGCATTTCAGAACAGAACCGATTTCTTTCAGGATTATCCGGAAGATACCTGTCTGGCAGCAATGATGACCTGTAACGAATGCAAAGGCGTCAACCCGATAGAACCCATAGAAGACAAAGGAATCCTGGAAAAGATAGACAGACTGGTCAGTGAAAAAATCAGTACCATCCACGTAGGTGTCTGTCGTCTCCCGGATGGAAAGCATGAATGTCCAAGGATGACACAGATCTGCAATATGATAGAAGAACGTGGAATCAAAGTAGTCAGAGGGACACATAAGGAATAAAAAAGTTTCCATACGTTACTGTTCACTCCGTTCACAGTAACGTAGCCAAAATTCATTCCAGATTGC
>NZ_JAJDMI010000174.1:0-452 GCF_020593505.1 Blautia sp. DFI.3.45 | reverse complement strand
ACGCCGGCCGGATATAAAAAAGAATATCCATGGCTGAAAGAGGTAGATTCTCTTGCGCTGGCGAATGTACAGTTAAATCTGGAAGGGGCTTTCCGGAAATTTTTCCGGGAACCGGGAGTGGGATTTCCGCATTATAAATCAAAAAAACATTCGCGGAAATCCTATACAACGAATATGGTAAATGGGAATATCTGTCTGCAGGACAGGTTCCTGAAACTGCCAAAGATGCAGCCGGTAAAAATAAAACTCCACCGTATGATCCCGGAGGGATGGAAGCTGAAATCAGTGACTGTGAGCAGGGAACCGTCCGGAAAATATTTTGCCAGCCTGCTGTTCGACTGTGAAAACCAAACAGCGGAGAAAAGACAGGCGGAAAAATTCCTGGGGATGGATTTTGCCATGCATGGGATGTGTGTATTTTCTACCGGTGAAAGAGCCGGATATCCCATGTT
>NZ_JAJDMI010000173.1:0-464 GCF_020593505.1 Blautia sp. DFI.3.45 | reverse complement strand
ACCATGACGGGGATAAAGCGGCGGTTGCCGGAACGGTCAAGGGGCAGGAAGTCAAGGGCATTGGAAGTGCCGCCAAACACGCACTGACGGGGGCGGTCTGCCGGGTGGGTTTCATAAGGTATCTTGTAGACCTCTTTCTGCCGGCTTAAAAACGACTTGATTTCCTCAATGCTCTTGGCGTTGGCGGTTGCCATCATTTCCGACATTTCGATAATCCAGTGACCTTGCAGCTTGCGGTACACATTGTCATCGTCCAACTTCCGCAAATCATCGGAGAACCACTCGTCCCGGACTGCCAGCAGACGGAAGAAGGTGGACTTGCCAGCCCCCTGACCGCCTACCAGACAGAGCATGATTTCAAATTTGCATCCCGGCTGAAAGGCTCGTGAGATTGCGCCCAGCAGGAACAGCTTCAACGCTTCATAGGTGTAATCGTCTGCGTCAGCCCCCAGAAAGTGCCGCAG
>NZ_JAJDMI010000019.1:0-65730 GCF_020593505.1 Blautia sp. DFI.3.45 | reverse complement strand
GAATCGCAGGAAGAATGAATCTCAAGGAAATGTCAACATGTATGTAGTTTTGAAGGTGCAAACCTTTATTCCTCCTTAGCTCAGTCGGTAGAGCATGCGGCTGTTAACCGCAGTGTCGTTGGTTCGAGTCCAACAGGGGGAGTTTTCGGAAACATGAAGTCCGATATCAAATTCAATTTTCTACCAGGCTCCATGGTCAAGCGGTTAAGACACCGCCCTTTCACGGCGGTAACAGGGGTTCAAATCCCCTTGGAGTCATTATGTAAGATTTCTTACATATAATAAAAAGTGAATATGGTGCCATAGCCAAGTGGTAAGGCAAAGGTCTGCAACACCTCTATCCCCGGTTCAAATCCGGGTGGCACCTCTTGAAAAACCTTAGAAATATCTTCTAAGGTTTTTTTGTGTTAATGTATACTGACACTTGCGATAGTGACACAGGATTGATTCTGATAATTTCTGGAAGTCACAGAAATAACAGGCTACAGGAGAGGGAATTTCGGTGGCTCCTGAACTGTTAGATGTTCACCGATCAGCTTCTCCATCCAGACCATATTATACCAGTGGTTGAATTTGTAACCGCATTTATGGAACTCACCTACAAGACGATATCCCATATGAGTGTGAAATTCCACACTGTTTTTGTCAAGATGTTCATCTTCCTTTGGAGGATAGGCAATGCAGGCATTCATATTCAAGATACCCTGCTCACGTAAAGCGGTTTCAAGGGCATCATGAAGCATGCGGCCTATCCCTCTGTGTTTAAGAGACTGATCAACATAAATAGATGTTTCCACAGCCCAGTCATATGCAGGTCTTTCATGGAAAGGACCTGCATATGCATATCCAAGCAAAGTTCCTTTTTCCTCAGCTACAAGGTAAGGGTATTTTCTCAGAGTGTGTTGAATTCGGGAAGCAAATTCTTCTGTGGAGGGAACATCATATTCAAAGGTGATGGCTGTATTTTCTACATATGGTCTGTAAATTTTAAGCAGTGCCGGTGCATCTGCAGCAGAAGCGGTACGGATTATTATTTTATTGTCCATGATAATTTCCTTTCTGAAGTGTGTTTGAAAAATATATGTAACTATTCATCAAATTCTGCAGTCACTATAAAACCTCGCGGTGTATGTTCAATATTTTTTACGATTCCTTTTCTGGATCTGATGCGTTCTGCATTTGGATAACAGCCGGACATTGCCACAGCCGGTTCAATGATATAACTGTAATTCATAAAAGACTGATATTCGGAAATTTCTATTTCATCTCCCACATTTATTAATCCCTGACGTTCCATTTTAAATTTTTCCTGACGCATATAATTCCTTCTTTCTGTGTCAAGCGAATAAAATCATCCGCTTTGCTACGCAGCTTTACACCGAATAACTGCTCCGCAGGGGACTTACCTGATTCGGTTAAATAGAGTAACAGTTCAGTATATGATTGTTTTACCAAAGTGCTGTCATAAGTGAAGCTGCCATATAAGTATAACACAAAAAAAGTAAACAACAATGATTGTTATAAAAAAGTAAAATAAATGAAAAAAGTACTTGAATACGTAGGATTAAGCATATATAATTAATAGAAATTGTGCTGTTTACAGATAAATGTCAGAACTTTGCGACTGACAGGATTTTGGAAACTGCTTTTTATATTGATACGGAAAGGGGAAATTACATGAAAACGATCGTCGTTTGTGATGATGTTGAGATTGAAAGACTTCTTTTAAAAGAAATATTGTGTCAGTATTTTGAAGAAATAAATGAAGAGGTTTCAATTGTAGAATATGATTCAGGAGAGACGCTTATAGCCGATGTGGAAGAAGGATACATTGCTATGGATCTGCTTTTTCTGGATATTTGTATGAAGAAACTTAATGGAATGGAAACTGCAAGAAAATTGAGACAGATACAGTGTAAGGTGCCGATCATTTTTCTTACCGCTTCACCGGATTATGCCATAGAGAGTTATGAAGTACAGGCTTCCGGATATTTGTTGAAATCATTTTCAGAAGAGAAACTGATGAAACTTCTGAACAGGATTCTTAAAACGGATATGAAAAGGCGTGTTGCAATCAAAAACAGAAGACAGTACCGTTATCCATGTACAGATGATATCATGTATATTGACAGCGATAAACATAATGTCACCCTGCATTTGTCAGATGGTTCCGAAATTATAACAGTGGACAAGCTGGGAGAAATTGAGAAGAGAATTAACGAGAAACGTTTTCTGCGATGCCATCAGAGTTATCTGGTGAATATGGATTATATTAAGGATGTAGAGGACGATTTTATTATGGAAGATGGAACACTTGTGCCTATACGTGTTCGTGGGCGGAAAGAAATACTGGATACGTACTATGATTATTTTGTAAATCATTTTGGAGACTCAAAGGACACTTTTGCAGAATAAATTGCTGAATTTGCATAAAATGAAAAGAGGGCATAAATGCTGATATAATACACATTAAGGTACAGCTGATATAAAAAACAGATAAACTGGGAACGGGGAATGAAAGACACAGTATTATTGTTTTAAATCAGTCGTTATACCTGACCTATTATTAAAAAGTGTGTGAAAAGTGTGTGTTATAAAATGTGTGTGAATGTGTGAAAAATCCCCACCGAAAGTCAATGTTTCCTCGGCATTGAAATTTCGGTGGGGATTTTTTGATATAATATTATTTGATATCAGATGTATCAGAAGAATCCTGTTCAGCAGTTGTCAGGGCAAGCTCCAGAGAAGTGTCTGTGAAGAAGGTATTAGCATTATACAGGTACAGAATTTCCTGAACATTTTCAACCTGCATTAACTGCTCCAGATCTCCAAAGTAATAACGGGGATCAATCATTATGATCTTTCGGTAATGCTGAGCAAGAAATGGGATGAAGCTGTTTGCGTATGAATCCTTAAGCACAAGCAGTGTATTATCTGTTTCAGTAGGAGTACTGATCTTTATCTGAGCGTGGTTTCCACCAAAGAATAATGCATATTTATCTCTTGTCTCAAGTTTCTCAGTATCATAGAAGCTGGCATTTTTTTTCTGTTCGTCTACATAATTAACTACAGAAGAGAGTGCCTGATCTCCGGTGGGGAGAAATACATCGATCTCATCTTTTTCGCCGGAGCGGAAACCGCTTTTGGCAGACAGTGTTCCCTGAAAAGAACGGGTGACAGATGCTTTGTCATAAGTGTCTGCTGAAGTATCAATTCCCATATCTTTGGCTGCCTTAAGATAGGCATAATAAGCACCCTGGGTAGTCCAGTGATGATCAGTGTGATAATAGAGGTCTTCCATTTTGTGATCTTTAAAAGTGCTGCGAACATCAATAAAGGTCACACCTGCATCGGTCAGGGAGGCAGAGAGGCTGTCAAGCCAGGAATTCTGATCCTGGACAGGGGCAAAAGCAGGAAGCCTGTCGCTCAGGATATTCACAGAATTTGGGGCGATCAGTGCATATTGTTTCAGATCAGAATGTTTTTGCGCAAAGTCAGTCATTGCTTTTACAGTGGCGTCATACTGTGTCTGATCAGGCGCTTTAAATTCTTCCATAAGATATCCGGATTTTCCAACGTATACGCCATTAGATTCTACTTTTCCCATCAGACGGTCAGTTCCGGCTTTCAGGGTAATCCACAGATCGCGAAGTGGAAACTGATCATTTTCATAGGTTTCAAATTGTTTTTCAAATCCGCCGGAAGCAATCTGACTGCCGTTTAAATGAGGCAGGGAAGAAAGTACGCGGTTTTCTTTTTCAGAAAACCCTCTGTCAGGAAGCACAATGCTCAGAATGAGTACGATCAAGGGGATAAATAAAAATAAAAGTCCCATTCTGTGGAAAAATAAACGATAATTTCTTAATGATTTTTTCATATTGTTTACCTTCTAAAATTTTGCATATAAAAATGGTGTGTAAGAGTTATAAACCATATAGGCAATCGATAATGCAAATAAAATAAGATTTATGATCACTGCAACAACAGGTCTGCGTCTGACCAGACGCTTAAAGTACTGGTAAGGAGCAGGACGGCACATAAGAATACTGATCAGAAGAAGGATAAATCCTGTCTTGAGGTAGTAAAGTGCAGTTTTGTCTATGAAACCGGAAGCTCCGATTCCAAACATAGTTCCAAGGTAATGGCCAAGGGCACCAAAGTCTGTCTGGCTGAAGAATACCCATCCGATCATGACTACAAGCATAGTGTATACAGTGCAAAGCCAGGATGGTATTTTTTTCAGATATTTTTGAAGTACAAATTTTTCGAGTAAAAGGAAGAGGCCGTAATAAACACCCCATAGTACGAAATTCCAGCTTGCACCATGCCATAGACCGGTAAGTGCCCATACCACAAGGATATTTCGGATATGTTTCAGAGTGGAGACCCGATTACCGCCAAGCGGGATATAAATATAATCTCTGAACCAGCTTCCAAGAGAAATATGCCAGCGTCTCCAGAATTCAGAAACACTGGTGGAAATATAGGGATAATCAAAGTTCTTATTAAAATCAAATCCCAGCATTTTTCCCAGACCGATGGCCATATCCGAATAGCCGCTGAAGTCAAAATAAAGCTGCATTGTATAAGCCAGAATGCCAAGCCATGAAGTAAATACAGACATCTGTGGATGACCACAGATACTGCTGTATAAAACCGAGAGATTATCTGCCAGAAGAACTTTCTTTGCAAGACCTTTGACAAAAAGCTCTGCACCGATACCGAATTTGGAGATATTGATGGTGCGCTGCTTCAGCTGCGTCTCTATATCCGTATATCGTACGATTGGTCCGGCAGAGGTATAAGGAAACATTGTGCTGTATACGGCAAAGGCCAGGAAATTTCGCTGCGCACTGACCTTACTTAAATAAATATCAAAAAGATAGGACAAATTACGGAAAGTGTAGAAAGAAAGTCCTATCGGCAGCGAAAGTTCCGGATGAGGGATATGGATACCGATGATTCCTCCGATTGTGTTAAGTAAGAATCCATAATATTTAAAAAACACAAGTACTGCAAGATTTATAATGATCGAGAAGATCAGATTAATTTTCTGTTTCCTGTCATCATAATATAAACGTTCCAGTTCTGTACCCATATAATAGTTGAAGATACTGGAAAACAGCATGAGAATCACATATACAGGTTCTCCCCAGGCATAAAAGATCAGACTGCCCAAAAAAAGCAGCAGATTGCGGAGCTTTCCCGGTACCAGGTAGTAGATCAGCATGAAAACCGGAAGAAAGCAGAATATAAAAAATATACTGTTGAATACCATATTAAAAGTTCTCCAATCTGGATATTATGAATATTATAGTAATTCTCTTAACTGTATTTTCTCTTAACGGTATTATTAAGAGGACTGCCATAGTAATGGTTCTGCAGTCCATTAGCGTAAAATGCGGAACAGTTACGAGGATTAAAGTAAAATGCTTATATCATGGAAAGAAAGGCAGTGCGCCAGTTCTGTGCGTCTGCGCCGCACATATAATATACATAGTTTCCTTTTTTTCCAACAACTGCATTGTTCAGAAGAGCCATCTGATCTGTGCCATATCCCTCAAATACCTGCTTCTGACCGGAGAGATGGGCGTTTGCATTTTCAAGCAAAGTATTTGCCTGGGTATTGTCAGTGGCTTTCATAATACAGATTTCTTCTACTGCCATGGGTGAAGCGGCTTTGTAGAAGAAATAACCGTCAATATTGCGGTCATCTGTCTGATAATAATGTTTCAGATCAGAACGTGCTTCTTTATTTAAAGAAGTGATATCAGAATCCTGTTCCATAGTCTGTGCAATCTGTTCCATGGGTACATTCTTTGCGCTGTCGGAGGTATACAGGACAGTCAGATATGCGATAAGGAAAAGAACAAATGCACCTTTGATAAAAATATGTAAATAATTTTTCATGCCTTTAACCCCGCAATCTGTGCCATATTTGTCAGCCATTTGGGATAGTAGTCCTGAATCACATGTTCACCGTCCGGTTCATACAGATTCTCTGAACTGTCTGTTACAATCGTTGAATTGTCAATAAAGGTACATCCCATTTCCTGACAGAGTTTGATAAGTCCTTCATTATAATCAGGGTAATATCCAAGATCAGGAGTCTGTGCGATCGCTTCATCAGTAATCGGCAGAATGCAGTTGATATAAATTGGGACATCTGGTAAGGCTGTCTGGATTTTCTTTATCTGCGTCCTGTATGCATCAATAAATTCTGATGAAGCCGAACCATATATTTCCAGGTCGTTGGAACCAAATGCCATGAATACATGAGAGGGATTCAGAGCAATTGCCGTACTGATCTGATCATCGGCTGCACCTACATTTAATCCTCGTTTGCTGACTACCACATCCGTATCCAGATATCCGTATTCTACGATGGATTCTGTGATAGAGTCACCGATGATGACGTTTCCGGCAAAAACCTGTCGGATTTCTACATCACTTAACAGGGTAGATCCGGAACCGTCTGAAGCATCAGAACCGGAAGAAATGCCGGTTGTCTGTTTCAGAGCCTGAAGCTGTTCTTCTGTCTGTGAAATGTCTGAATTTTCCAGAGCCTGAAGGCGGGCTACATTTTCTTTACAGACAGAATCATTCTCATTTCCGCGGGTGCATAAAAAAATCACTGCACCGGCGAGTATAACACCGACAGGGATAAGAAATAAAACTTTATTCTTTGGTTGTTTTTTCAAAATAAATCCTTCCTATGGAAAAATATCCATTTTATGACATAGTTTTATTTATAGCAATACTCTCAAATGTATTATTTATGAGTATCGCTATAATTATAATACGCACTAAAAAAACTTCAAGGAAAAATTCACAAATTTTACACAAAGTCATGCAGTTGCCTGTGGACGAAGAGAAAGAAAGAAGTTATACTATTTTAGAAGAAATGGAATAGTATTTTTAACCGAATCAAGTAAGTCCCCTGCGGAGATTGCGAAAAGCAATAAGAGTGGGTGTGGACTTGCTATCATACAGTCAGGAGGAAAAGGTTATGGGGAAAAAAGTTTCTGATTTTTTAAAAAGCGAGATTTTATCATCGGTTTTTTATCTGGCATTTGGTCTGTGTCTGCTCCTGGTTCCGGACCAGACCGTAAACATTATCTGCAAGATTGTATTCGGACTGGTAATGATCGCTTCCGGTATTTATCATATTGTTATTTATACAGCTGAGAAGGAAAAGGCAACGATTCTTGATCTGTTTACAGGTGTGATCGTCATGGTGCTTGGAATTTTTCTTTTCTTTACACCGCAGATCGTGATCAAAATCCTGCCATATTTACTGGGAGCCTTGGTACTGGTTGACAGTATCTGGAAGATAAAGGGAAGTTACAGACTGAAAAAAGCCCAGAGAGGACGCTGGAAGATTATTCTTATTGGCTGTCTGGTATTTATTGCGCTGGGTGTTTCCATGTTGCTCTATTCTTTTTTGAGTGTAACCCGGATGATCCTGTTTTCCGGAATTATTCTGACTGCTGATGGAGTAGCAGACATTGTATTTTTGATCATGATTCGTCTTGGAATGAAAAAATCCGAAAAACTCTGTGCTGAAAAAGAACAGGAAGAGAATGGAAAAGAGAAACCATGGGATGACCCGGCAGATGCAGGTCTGGACGAAAAAGTGCAGGATAAATCTTTAAATGAAGATGAAACAGAATGGAAGCAAGATACAGATTCTCAGGTTCAGGAAGCGGAGATGGAAATAGAAACCGGGAAGACTGCAGATGCAGCAGATGCAGACGCCATTCTGGATGCAGAGATGCAGACTCCGGATGAAGGCGTGGAAAGTCCCGGCAGAGAAATCCGGGAAATGCTGAAAAATCATGATGAACCGCTGGAAGAATGGAAGGACTGAGTGAAATATGCAGGAACAGAATCCCATTGTACTGATGAATTTCTCCGGAATTTACAGAGAAGAAGAATTCTGGAAAAACAGACAGGTATCCTGGATTGAGCTTCAGGATGTCTGTGGGACAAACTGCTATTGTGATGAGGAAGCAATCGCAGAGATTAATAAACGAACAGAAAATTATCCAACTGCCGGAATCCATTTTATTGATTCCGGCAATTATCACTATATGACAAGACTTTGGCTGACAAGAATGGATCAACCGTTCTGTCTGCTGGTATACGATAATCATACAGATATGCAGCCTCCGGCTTTTGGTGGGATTTTGTCGTGTGGAGGATGGATCGCGGCAGCGTTGGAGGAACTGGAGAATCTGAAATATGTGATCCTTGTGGGACCGGATGAAGCAGCCTATGAGCAGGTAGATGAGAATCTGAAGGACAGAGTGATATTTCTCTCCAGAGAGAAACTTCAGGTGATGAATGATGAAGAGAGAAACTGGTTTCTCAGGGAAACAGTCAGTGAAGTATGTAATTGGAGAAAATCGGAAGGTTTACAGGAAGATGCTGAAAAATTCCTTCCATTATATATATCTGTTGATAAAGATGTGCTTTGTACAGAGGATGCACAGACGACATGGAGCCAGGGGGATATGAGGCTGACAACTTTGGTGTCCGGTGTACAGACTGTATTGGAATGTGCAAAAGAAAGCAGTGGAAAGATTGCCGGTGTGGATATCTGCGGAGAAGCAGATGCGGAAGCGGTACATGAGAATGAAGCCAATGATTATGCAAATGAAAAATTGCTGGAGGTTTTTGAAGGTTTATTTGAGAAATCCGACTGTGAATAATAAATAAAATGAGAGAGTGACAGGAAGTATTTTAAGATTTGAGAGGATTTGAGACATGCATAATGAATTGTTACATATAGGACCGTTGACGGTATATGGTTATGGATTTATGATTGCCATGGGAGTATTGGCTGCCTGGTTTGTGGCTGAGCAGAGAGCGCGTAAACTGAAACTTGCATGTGAACATATTTTTTATCTGGTAGTGTGGTGCGCCATTGGTGGATTTACATCTGCGAAGATTTTGTTCTGGATCACCAACTGGAGGGAATTTCTGCAGAATCCAAGGCAGATCATAGGATCAGATGGATTTGTGGTATATGGGGGAATCATCGGAGGAATTCTGGTGGGCTGGCTGTACTGCAGGATAAAGAAGTTGAAATTTCTGGAGTATTTTGATCTGATGATGCCATCCATTGCACTGGCACAGGGATTTGGCAGGATTGGATGCTTTCTGGCAGGCTGCTGTTATGGGAAAGAAACTTCAGGGCCTCTGGCGGTTACGTTTACAAATTCAGATTTTGCACCCAACAATGTTGCTCTGATCCCGACACAGATTTATTCCGGTTTTTTGGATTTTGCCCATTTTCTGTTGCTGCTTTATGTGGCAAAGCATAAGAAAGCAGATGGACAGGTGGCTGCCTGCTATCTTATTTTCTACAGTATAGGAAGATTTGTGATCGAATTTTTCAGAGGAGATATTGAAAGAGGAAGCGTAGGAGTATTGTCGACTTCGCAGTTTATCAGTATTTTTACAACTGTGGCTGGAATTATATTATTACTGACTGTTGTGAAGAAACAAAAGCAGGAAGCGAATATCAGTCTGAACAGTAAAGGTTAGAATTGTCATAAAGAGCATATATTGTGCATATCATGTATAAAAAATCCAGGGAGGACAGTAATGTTCGGACCTGACGATTTTGAAGTGCAGATACAGCAGGAAAACCCCCCGGGCATTCATGCTGAGCCGTCAATACCGCCGGCACAGGATGAAGAGTACGGGGATTTTATTGTAAAACATGGACAGAATATGGGTGGAAAATTTCTTCCTGTGAATGAATTGTTTGGAATTCTATATATTCCGCTGAATGAGATTGGTCCGCTGGAAATTAATTCCTATACGTATGCATCTTTGCCGAAGTGTTATACATTTATGGATGCGGACGCATTAAATTCATCCGGGATTACGCGGTTACATAATCATCCCTATCTGAAACTTCAGGGAGAGGGCACAGTGATCGCAGTGATTGATTCCGGGATTGATTATCTGAATCCAATCTTTCGAAACGGAGATGTAAGCCGTATTGCATATATCTGGGATCAGACAATTCCGGGAAATGAGGATGAACAGGTTCCTTATGGAAAGGTTTTTACCGGAGAGGAAATTAATCAGGCATTGCTGTCGGAGAATCCACAGGAGATTGTACCCTCATTGGATGAGAACGGACATGGTACAGCTATGGCAGGGCTGGCAGCAGGCAATTTTGTACCCACAGAAAATTTCTCAGGAGCAGCTCCGAAAGCAACGATCATTGTGGTGAAATTAAAGAAAGCAAAATCCTATCTGAGAAAATTTTACCAGTATCCGCCACAGGCACCGGTATTTCAGGAAGACGACATTATGCTGGGGATTTCTTTTGCAGTGAAGATGGCACAAGAGATGGGAATGCCGGTTTCCGTTTGTCTGGGACTTGGCACCAATCAGAGCGCACATGTTGGTGACAGTGAGCTGAGTCGATATGTAGATTATATTAATGAAGATTCTCAGGTATCAGTATCTGTGGCAGCAGGAAATGAGGGTGCAGCACAGCATCATTATACAGCAGAGTTGGACTATGTGAAAAATCAGGATACTGTTGAACTTCGTATTGCGGATAAAGAAGAAGGATTTTCCATGGAATTTTGGGGAGATCCGCCGGATGACTATGGGATATCGTTACAGTCACCGGCAGGAGAAAAGCTGTATGTGAGCAGTTCTCTTGGTGCAGGTACTCAGGAATTAAGTTTCATTTTTGTGGAGACGAAAGTGCTGGTCAATTACGTAAAGATGGAGAGGATGACCGGGAAACAGCTGATTTATTTTCGCTTCTTTCATCCGGCAGCAGGTATCTGGAAGGTAAATGTCAGTAAAAAAGGAATATCGGGAAGCAGGTTTCACATGTGGCTTCCGGTGCAAGGGCTGATTTCGCCGGATACTTATTTTCTGGAGTCTACACCTTATATAACTGTTACTGCACCTGGGGATTCAACCAGAGGTATTACGGCAACAGCTTATCAGTATCTGGATAACAGTCTGTATTTTCAGGCTGGGCGAGGGTTTACTCCAAATAACCAGGTGACACCTGATCTGGCAGCACCGGGAGTAGATCTGCTCATTCCATTGCCGGGAGGGGCGTTTGGAAAGGCTTCGGGGAGCAGTCTTTCTTCGGCTGTTGTTGCAGGAGCAGCAGCATTGGTGCAGGAATGGGCGATCGTGAGAGGAAATATTCCTTATGCATCGGGAAATACGGTGAAGTTTTATCTGCAGAAAGGGGCAGTGAGAGAAGAACAGATGGAATACCCCAATCCGGGATGGGGATATGGAAGACTGGATCTGTATCGGACATTTGAGATTATAAACTGAAAGGTTTATGAAATACTGGAAAATACATATAAAAGATAAAATAATAACCAAATTTTAAGAGTAAATATTGTATAGTTTTAGACCAAAAATAATTAGACTGTCTAATTGTTTTTTTGGACAAAAAATGTTACAATCGTACAAAAGAAATTGGGAGGCAATTATGAAGAGAGGCAGTATTTTTGAAACTGACGGAATCCCCCACATGAGTGAGGCTTTACCCCTTGCCATGCAGCATGTCGTAGCTATGATCGTTGGCTGTGTCACACCGGCGATCATCGTTTCCGGAGCAGTTCCAGGCGGACTCTCCAGAGAAGACCAGGTTATCCTGATCCAGTCGGCACTGGTCATTGCAGCATTGTCAACTTTGCTTCAGCTGTTTCCGATTGGCGGAAAGGCGAAATTTGCAATTGGCTCAGGCCTGCCTATTATCATGGGTGTCAGCTTTGCTTACGTGCCAAGTATGCAGGCGATAGCGGAATCGTATGGAATAGCAGCAATCATGGGTGCGGAGATTGTTGGTGGTATCGTAGCAGTTGTTATGGGTTTGCTGGTCAAGAAGATTCGGATATTTTTCCCGCCGCTAATTACAGGAACAGTCGTATTTACCATCGGTCTTTCCCTGTATCCGACTGCCATTAATTATATGGCAGGCGGTACCAGCAGTCCAAATTACGGATCCTGGCAGAACTGGGCAATTGCATTTTTCACGCTGATCGTTGTTACAGCTCTGAATCATTTTGGAAAGGGAATCTGGAAACTGGCATCTATTCTGATTGGTATTATAGTGGGATATCTGGTTTCTATTCCGTTTGGAATGGTAGATTTCTCAAGCATAGGGGAAGCAGGTGTCTGTCAGCTTCCATCTCTGATGCATTTTGGAGTACAGTTTGAGCCGTCTTCCTGTGTTGCACTGGGAATTTTATTTGCTATCAACTCTATTCAGGCAATCGGTGATTATTCAGCGACTACGATCGGAGCTATGGACAGAACACCTAAGGATGATGAACTGCAGCGCGGAATCGTTGGTTATGGTCTTTCTAACGTTGTAGGCGCATTGCTCGGTGGACTTCCCACAGCAACATACAGCCAGAACGTTGGTATTGTTACAACTACAAAGGTTATCAACCGTTGGGTACTGGGACTTGCAGCTGCAATTCTCGGTATAGCAGGTTTGGTTCCGAAATTCTCAGCTATCCTGACAACGATTCCTCAGTGTGTACTGGGCGGTGCAACTGTGTCTGTATTTGCATCGATCGCAATGACAGGTATGAAGCTGGTTGCTTCTGCTGAGATGGATTATCGTAATTCATCTATCGTAGGACTTGCAGCTGCACTGGGAATGGGTGTATCTCAGGCAACAGCTGCACTTGCAAGCTTTCCCACATGGGTAACAACAATTTTCGGTAAATCACCGGTTGTCCTTGCAACTATTATTGCAGTAATGCTTAATGTGATCCTTCCGAAAACACGGGATGAGCAGAAAGAAGAGGCAAAAAAAAAGATTAAAATAGAACAGAAACTGGAAGAAGACCACAGGGAATTCGGGGAATAAAAACAGAAACTGAATATGGGAAATATAAGGTGTGCTTTCACAGGGGGATGTGGGAACACACCTTTTTATTGAATTGCTATGGAAGGCAGTTGTATGATATAATAAAAAGCAATCACATTAAATCAAACGATACAGGAGGTTTCTTATGTCCAGAAAGAATCTGATCGTCGGTCAGTCCGGCGGTCCTACCGCAGTAATTAACAGCAGCCTTTACGGAGTTGTATCCGAGGGAATGCGCCATCCGGAAGCTATTGAGCATGTTTACGGAATGATAAACGGAATTGAAGGATTTTTAAATGGAACAGTTCTTGACTTTGCCGAAGCACTTCCGGGAGATAAACTTGACGGTCTGAAAGTCACACCAGGTGCTTATCTTGGTTCCTGTCGCTATAAATTGCCGGAATCACTGGAAGATCCGGTTTATCCAAGACTTTTTAAAAAATTTGAAGAAATGAATATTGGCTGGTTCTTCTATATCGGTGGAAATGATTCCATGGATACGGTGAGCAAACTTTCCCGTTATGCTGCGCAGACAGGCAGTGATATCCGTATCCTCGGAGAACCAAAAACAATCGACAATGATCTGGTCCATACAGACCATACTCCGGGATTTGGAAGTGCAGCCAGATATGTAGCTTCTACAGTCCGCGAGATTACCATAGATGCAAATGTTTATGAAAAGAAATCCGTAACTATTATAGAAATTATGGGCCGCCACGCAGGATGGCTCACTGCTGCATCTGCACTTGCCCGCAAATATACAGGAGACAACCCTCTTCTCATCTACCTTCCGGAAACAGCCTTTGACCAGGAAGAATTTCTTAAAGCAGTAGAGAACTCCTTTGAGAAAAACTGCAATGTCATTGTCTGCGTATCAGAAGGAATCCATGACGACAAGGGCACATTTATCTGTGAATACGACAATTCCGTAGGCACTGATACCTTTGGACACAAAATGCTGGCAGGCTGTGGTAAATATCTCGAAAACCTTGTCAGAAACCGCCTCGGTGTAAAAGCCCGTTCTGTAGAACTCAACGTCAGCCAGCGTTGCTCTGCATCTATGATGTCCGCCACAGACCAGCAGGAAGCCATCAAAGCCGGAGAATTCGGCGTACAGGCAGCCCTCAACGGCGAAACAGGAAAAATGATTTCATTTATCCGCAAAGAAACCTCTGACGGAACCTATATCATGGAATGTGGTCTTGAAGACGTCAATGCCATCTGCAACGAAGAAAAAACAGTTCCATCAGAGTGGATCACAGAAGACGGATCTGACGTCACTGAAGCCTTCATAAACTACGCCCGCCCTCTGATCCAAGGAACAGTACAGATCCCCTGCGGCGAAGACGGCCTCCCGTCATTCGTATACCGAAAATAGTATAGATTGACGGACGCGCAGGAAAATTAATTGTCTGGCGTGCGGTTTCGGACACTAAGATATTCTAAGGCGATAAAAATCTGCTAAAAGCATGAGCCCGCAGGGTCAAACTCGCTGTCGCTCAGACAGTGACCCTGTGGGCTCATAACGCATATTTTTATCGTCTAAGAATATCTAAGTATCCTGCAAATGCACGCCAGACAATTAATTTTCCTGCGCTGTTATAATATATATCAGTAGATTGCAAATATAAAGATAACTGTTTCGCAGTTTATTATCGGATACTATAAACAAAATCACATATTATAATAAGCCGCATACACTCCATTCATATCCAACAGCTCTTCATGTGTCCCCCTCTCAGCAATCCCATCCTCAGTGATCACAATAATCTCATCCGCATCCCTGATCGTAGAAAGTCTGTGCGCGATAGTAATAGTAGTACGGTTCTGTGAAAGCTCTTCAAGACTTCTCTGGATCCATCGTTCACTCTCATTATCCAGAGCGCTCGTAGCTTCATCAAGGATCAGGATCGGTGGATTCTTCAGGAACACACGTGCAATGGAAATCCTCTGTTTCTGACCGCCCGAAAGTCTTGTTCCGCGTTCTCCGACATAGGTATCATACTGCTGTGGAAGTTCCATAATAAAATCATGAATGCTTGCCCGCTTTGCAGCTGCAATAATCTCTTCATCAGAAGCTCCCGGTTTTCCATATGCAATATTATCCCGGATCGTACCGTCAAACAGATAGACATCCTGCTGTACAGTTCCGATATTATTTCTGAGACTCTTCAGGGTCAGGCTGCGGATATCTTTTCCATCAACAGTGATCCGTCCCTCTGTTACATCATAAAAGCGTGGCAGAAGAGAACAGATAGTAGTTTTCCCGCCACCTGACGGACCCACAAGTGCCACAGACTTTCCGGCAGGGATATCAATAGAGATATCACTGAGAACAGGGGTATTATCGTCACTGTAATGAAAAGATACATGCTCATAGCTTACATGTCCCTTCACATCAGTAAGTTCTCTGGCATCCGGAGCGTCTGTGATCTCTGACTCTGTTTCCATAACATCAAGGAAACGGCGGAAGCCTGAAAGACCCTTTTGCATCATTTCTACCAACTCGACCAGAATCTGGATCGGACTGATAAAGATTCCGATATAAAGTGCATACATGGCAAGATCTGCAGTCTGCATTTCTCCGTTGGCAATAAGATAACCGCCATACACCAGAGTGACCAGATACATCATTCCCTGAAAGAACAGATTAGAGCTCATAAAGCTTCCCATACAGCGATAATTATCACGCTTTGAAAGCAGAAAAGCTTCATTGCTTTTTTTGAATTTGTTATGTTCAATATCTTCATTTGCAAAGGACTGTACCACACGGATACCGGAAAGTGTGTCCTGGAGACTTGCATTGACATCCCCGATCTTACGTCTGTTTTCCATAAAAGTTGTCTGCATTCGGGCATTCTGCTTAAAGGAAAACCAAAACATAACAATAACAAGGATGATCAGTGGAAATGCCAGTTTCTTATTGATAAAGAAAAGAAAGACAAAAGCACCGATGATCTTTACCAGAGAGATAAAAAGGTTTTCAGGACCATGGTGCGCAAACTCGGAAATATCAAAAAGATCACTGACCAGCTTGCTCATCATCTGACCGGAATTATTCTGACTGTAATAGGAAAATGAAAGCTGCTGGTAATGATCAAATAATTCCTGCCGCATATCCCGTTCCATATTTGCTCCCATCATGTGTCCCTGGCAGGTTACATAATATTTGCAGAGACATTGGAGCACATACATAAGAAAGAGTCCTCCTGCGATCACAGGCAGTGCATGAAGAATCCTTGACTGATCCTGAGTGAACAGTGTTTTTGTCATAGTCCGCAGGATCTGAGGATATGCCAGATCTATCAGACTGATCACGGCAGCACATATCAGATCAATAAAAAAGACCGTCTTATACGGACCATAGTAGTGGATGAATTTTTTGATAGTATTCATAAGATAAAATCCTTTCATCTGTGATAGAATATATGTGATTTTATAGTAACATAACAGAAAGGAAAGTCAATAGAGGGGCAGGAACAGGACTTTAAAATGAAGCTTTTTTGTGTTATATTGTGGTTATGGTAATTTCACAGGAGAGGAAGATGATCTGATGCAGGACAGAAAGCTTGAACAGGCTCTGGAGATTTATTTTCAGGAAAATCCGGACAGAGAGTCCGATAAATATCAGGAGATACAGAAATACCTGAAGCTCAGAATACGTTCTGTAATGGAGCTTCTGATAGAGAATGAGGATACAGAAAGGATGGAGCAGATCGAGAAATGCGGATGGTTTTCCGCAAATGAGCTGGAGAATTTTATAAAATGTGCACAGGAAAAAGCAAAGCTGCGTTCTCTGGTATGGCTGCTTCATCTGAAAGATAAAAAATATGGATACCCAAAAAAAGACTTTTTACTGTAAAACAACAACAGAGCAGGAACTTACCGGAAAAAAAATCCTGCAAAACTGCAGAAATCAATTATATCTGGACTTTCCTTATCTGGACGGGGCATTTACAAGTCTGGAATACAAAGCAGACAGCAGCATTGATACAATTGGGACAGACGGGGAGCTGATTTATTTTAATCCGGTATTTCTTATGAAAAAATATCTGGAAGATCCGGCAGCAGTAAGAAGAGGATATCTGCACATGCTGCTTCACTGTCTGTACCTTCATATTTTCATGGAACCTGACAGAGATTCCGGTGAATGGGACAGGGAATGCGACTGTTTTGTAGAGCAGCTGATCGACAAGGCTGTCGGAGAAGGCAAAATCAGCCTGAAGAAAAGAAAATCAGATGATACACAGGTGAACACAAATACTTTTGATGATCACATATTCTGGCAGAGAACTGCCGGACAGGCATCAGGAGGCAGGAGAACAAAGGAAAAATGGGAACATATCCTTGCTTATACCTCACAGAATAAGACCGGTATGCAAAGCAGGGCAGGGACTCAGACAAACGATCAGCAGGAAGAACTGGATGAGATCTACCGCAGTAAATATGATTACCGGAAATTTCTGAAGCAGTTCTGCAGACTGCGGGAGGAAGTGGAGCTGGATACGGAGAGCTTTGATTATATTTTTTACAGCTTTGGAATGGAACATTATGGAAATATTCCATTGATAGAACCGTTGGAGTATAAAGAAGTAAACCGTCTGGAGGAGCTGGTGATCGCCATTGACACATCCGGTTCATGTTCAGGAGAAACTGTACAGAGATTTCTGGGTGAAACCTATGGGATTTTAAGTGAAAAAGAGAATTTTTTCAGCAGGATGAAGGTATATATCGTCCAGTGCGACTGTTTTATCCAGAAAGTGGATGTGATCCATTCTGAGGAAGAGTGGAAGGAATACATCCGGAACGTTAAGATCCAGGGCAGGGGAGGTACAGATTTCCGCCCTGTATTTGAATTGATCCGTCAGGAAAAAGAGAGAAAAGAACTGAAGAATCTCAGAGCACTGATCTATTTTACAGATGGTGACGGGATTTATCCGGGACAAAAGCCGGATTATGAGACTGCATTTGTATTTCTGAAACGGACGGACAAGATGAAACTGGTGCCGCCATGGGCGAAATGTCTGATCACAGGAACGGGACAAACTGCGGAGCAGATGTCAGTTTGAGTAAATAATGTTACTGTTCACTGGTAATATCCCGCGAGGTGTTTTTTGTGAGCGAAGGTCACAGAAAACCCGAGACATACCGCGCGAATTTATGCGATTAGCATAAATTCTGTGCATCGCGAAGCGTGTTGCTGGGAACGGAGTGAACAGTAACTAAATAATTAGCAGGAGTATGATAATAAAATGAACATACAGGAAGCAAAAACAGAAATCTGTAATACACTTCGTGCATATCTGGCGAAGGATGAGAATGGATATTATACTTATCCTCTGATCCGTCAGAGACCGCTGTTGCTGATCGGTCCGCCGGGAATCGGCAAAACTGCCATTATGGAACAGGCGGCAGCAGAGTGCGGTGTGGGACTTGTAGCCTACACCATTACCCATCACACCCGTCAGAGTGCCATCGGTCTTCCGGAGATCGTTAAACGGAATTACGGTGGAAAAGGAATGATGGTGACAGATTACACAATGAGTGAGATCGTGGCATCTGTCTATGATTGTATGGAGAAGACAGGCAGGAAAGAGGGAATCCTGTTTATTGATGAGATCAACTGTGTGTCTGAAACCCTGGCACCGGCAATGCTGGCACTTCTCCAGAATAAAACCTTTGGAAGTCATAAGATTCCGGAAGGCTGGATTCTGGTAGCAGCGGGAAATCCACCGGAGTATAATAAATCTGTCAGGGAATTTGATATTGTCACACTCGACCGTGTCCGTAAGCTTACAATTGAGCCTGACTGCGATATCTGGCTGAAATATGCAGGACAGCAGAAGGTGCACCAGGCGATCATTTCTTATCTGTCTGTGAAGAAAAACAATTTCTATGCGGTGGAGAATACAGTAGACGGTAAATTCTTTGTGACTGCCAGGGGCTGGGAGGATCTTTCAAGACTTCTGCAAAGCTATGAAAAGCTGGGGATCGGGATCAGTGAGGAACTGGTGGAGGAATTTCTCCAGAAAGAGGAAACAGCCAGAGATTTTGCAGGTTTTTATCAGTTATATACAAAGTATGGGGAAGATTATGAAATCCCGTCGATCCTGTCCGGAAATCTGAGCCGGGAGAATCTGGCGCTGAAGGAGAAGATGGCTGCAGATGGAGCTTTTGAGGAGCGTTTTGCAGTTGTAAATCTGATCCTGGGGGCATTGAGAGAAAAAGCGGAAGAATACGGACAGGCAGATCATCAGCTTGAGGTACTCTATGAGATGCTTCTGCATCTGAGAACTCAGGTGAGAAAGAATGCTGAGGAAGAGAAGCTGGGAATTTCATTGCTTGAAGAATTTGCGCAGGAACAGGAAAACAGTCTGCAGATCAAAGTAAAGATGGAACTGATTTCAGTAAGCGAACAGAAATATCAGGAGACGGCAATCCGCAGGCTGAGGGAATATATTCTGACAGCAAAGAAAGAACATGTGCGGTCAGCTGAAAATGGATTTAAGCGGATCAGTAAATGTTTTGAAAAAGAAGCAGTATGCAGAGAAGATATGATCCAGAAACTCCAGGGAGAACTGCAGAATGCCTTTTCATTTATTAAAGAGAGCTTTGGCGAAAATCAGGAAATGCTGCTTTTCGTGACAGGGATCACAGCGGATAAGTCAATGACTTCGTTTATTGCCGGAAATGGCTGTCCGGCATATTTTGAACACAGCGAGATGCTTTTATATAATAAAGAAGAAAATGAACTGCGAAAAGCGTGTCTGGAGGCAGTGCATGATGGATTACAGGAAGAATGATGTGACCGGGTATAATAGTCTGTCACAGACAGCGGTTGGAAACGGATGTCTGTATATTATATAGAAGTCAATCAGACAGCAGCTGATACATAGCAGCAATGTGCTGCGGAAATGGAGGAAGAATGTCAGAAAAACAGCCTAAAAAAAAGAAGACAGCAGGGGATGTTGTGTTGACGGTTGTTCTGATCGCAGCAATCTGTGTATTCTGTTATGCAGGATATAATCTGTTTCATATTTATACAGAATATAAGAAAGGTACGGATGAGTACAATTCAATCACACAGATGGCAGTAACAGAACGAGATCCGGATGGAGAAGCAGCAGGGCCGGAGGCAGGCAGTGAACTGAAAGCGCCTATGGATATTGACTTTGCATCTCTTAAAAGTGTAAATGATGATGTAGTGGGATGGATTTATGTGGAAGCAGTGCCGGATATCAATTATCCCATTGTGCATGGCAAAGACAATGAAACTTATCTTCACAGAACCTATGAGAAGAATTACAATTTTGCAGGTACTATCTTTGTGGATTATGAAAACAAAGGGGATTTCAGTGACTGTAATACGATCGTGTATGGCCATAATATGAAAAATGGTTCCATGTTTGCTCAGCTTAAGAAGTTTACACAGGATGAAGAGACTTATAAGAAGAGCAAATATTTCTGGATCTTTACACCTGAGAAAAACTACAGGTATGAGATTATTTCTGCGTACACCACAGGTGTGAACAGTGATACCTATACACTGTTTAAGGGACCTGGTGAGGAATTTGAAAAATATCTGGAGAAGATCAGAGGATATTCCGAGATCCGGACAGATGCAGAAGGAATGAACATAAAGGACAAGATCATTACTCTGTCTACCTGTACAGGAAACGAGGCAACCCGTTATGTTGTCCAGGGAAAACGTGTGGATACACTTGATGTCGGGCAGTAGAATTATGAAGAGCAGTTACCTGAATCAGAAGAAAATCGTATTGCTGTAAAAGCAGACGATAAAAATTCAGATGATAAAATTTCAGTAACAGTGTTTGGAAAAAATAAAGGAGGAATTCTAAATGGCAGGAGAAGTTGAGAGATTACAGGAACTTGTAGACAAATATGACAATATTGTCTTCTTCGGCGGAGCAGGTGTTTCCACAGAGAGCGGAATCCCGGATTTCAGAAGTCAGGACGGACTTTATCATCAGAAATATGACTATCCTCCGGAAACGATCTTAAGCCATACATTCTTTATGAGAAAGCCGGAAGAATTTTTCAAATTCTACAGAGACAAGATGCTTTGTGACACTGCAAAACCAAATGCAGCACATCTGAAGCTGGCAGAACTGGAGCAGGCAGGCAAGCTGAAAGCTGTTATCACCCAGAATATAGACAATCTGCATCAGATGGCGGGTAGTAAGAAAGTGCTGGAGCTTCATGGAAGCGTACACCGTAATTACTGCATGAAATGCCACAGATTCTATGATTTTGCACATATGAAAGCATCTGCAGGTGTTCCAAGATGTGAATGTGGTGGAATTATCAAGCCGGATGTGGTATTGTATGAGGAAGGTCTGGACAACCAGACGATCAATGAAGCAGTGAAGGCAATCTCAGAGGCACAGGTGCTGATCATAGGGGGAACTTCCCTGGCTGTTTACCCGGCAGCAGGACTGATCGATTACTTCCGGGGAGAGCACCTTGTAGTGATCAACAAATCCCCGACTCCGAGAGACAGATATGCAGACCTTCTGATCCAGGGGCCGATCGGACAGGTGTTTGCACAGATTCACTGTTAAAGCCGGTTAAGGGTAACTGTTCAGGTTACTGTTAAAGTTATATAAGAGGAGTAAGAGATTATGGGACTTCCCTATGAAGTTGGTGATATTGTTACATTAAAGAAAGTCCATCCCTGCGGAAGCAGAGATTGGGAAATCTTAAGGGTAGGTGCTGATTTCCGCCTGAAATGTACAGGATGCGGACATCAGATCATGGTACCGCGCAAGATGGTTGAGAAAAATACTAAAAATTTGATAAAAAAAGAAAAATAGTACTTTACAGACACCAAAAACTATGTTAGAATCAACACTCGTGATATATTTTATATCCTTGCTCTTTGACAGGCAAAGGGCCAACAGACCATAAGGAGGTAAAGCAAGACATGAACAAGTACGAGTTAGCATTAGTTGTTAGTGCAAAAGTTGAAGACGAAGTACGTGATGCAGTTGTTGAGAAAGCAAAAGGATACATCACACGTTACAACGGCACTATCACAGAAGTAGAAGAATGGGGTAAGAAAAAATTAGCTTACGAAATTCAGAAAATGCATGAAGGCTTCTACTATTTCATTCAGTTTGAAGCAGACGCACAGTGCCCGGCGGAAGTTGAAAGACACGTTCGCATCATGGACAATGTATTAAGATACTTAGTCGTAAGAAAAGACGCATAATCTTATACAGGGTGGATTTTAGAAGGCACCATTAATTGATCCGTTCAACCATTCAAAGCAGAAACGAAGAGGTATTTATATGAACAAAGTAATTTTAATGGGACGCTTAACAAGAGATCCTGAGGTGAGATATTCCGCAGGAGAGAATGCATTGGCAATTGCCAGATATACACTGGCAGTAGACAGAAGATTCCGCCGTGACGGTGAAGCAACAGCAGACTTTATCAGTTGTGTATCCTTTGGACGTACAGCCGAGTTTGCTGAGAAGTATTTCCGTCAGGGACTTAAGATCATTGTTTCAGGACGCATTCAGACAGGCAGCTACACCAATCGTGATGGCCAGAAGGTTTATACCACAGAGGTAGTAGTTGAGGAACAGGAGTTTGCTGAGAGCAAGGCGGCCAGCGATAATTACGCAGCTTCCCATCCTCAGACATCATCCCCTGCACCTGCACCATCCATGCCGGCTCCGGGAGCAGCCAGTGCAGACGGTTTCATGAACATTCCGGATGGAATTGATGAAGAACTGCCGTTTATTTAATACAAACTGATAGAATAAAATAGGAGGAAAGCAATCATGGCTTACAATAGAGGCGAAAGACCAGACTCTCCAATGAAGAGAAGAGGCGGCCGCAGAAGAAAAAAAGTTTGCGTATTCTGTGGTAAAGAGAATAACGAGATCGACTACAAGGATGTAGCAAAATTAAGAAAATATGTTTCTGAAAGAGGAAAAATCCTTCCAAGAAGAATTACAGGAAACTGTGCAAAACATCAGAGAGCACTGACAGTTGCTATCAAGAGAGCACGTCATATGTCTATGATGCCATACATCCAGGACTAATTCTGAAGATGATAAATGCTGCTCCGCATTTGGCGGAGCAGCATTTTTGCATTATTTACGAGAATTGCTATAGAACAGAATGAACAGTAACACAATAGTTACTGTTCACACGTCACTATCCCGCGAGGTGTTTTGGCATGAGAATGCCAAAATCCCGAGACATACCGCGCGAATTTATGCGAATAGCATAAATTCTGTGCATCGCGAAGCGTGTTACTGGGCACGGAGTGAACAGTAACACACAATAACCATTATTTTTGTGCGTTCTTCTGTTGCTATGGTAAATTCTGTTCAAATCTGTTATAATATGATTCAAAGGGCGTTTTTCACAGAACCTGCCTATATGCAGCACATTTGCTGTGTACAGGCGAAACAAATAGAATGATGAAGAACGGAAAGAAAGATATGAGTGATAAACTGAAATTAAAAGGGCATATGAAAGCATTCATGCGGTGGCCTCTGATTCTCTCGGCTTTACTGATCGTACTTAATATCTGGGTATATTTTGTCAGCGTGAAGGCTGGTATTATTGTGTCAGGTGGAATCCTGATTTATGTGGGATGTGCAGTAATAATACTCCGATGCCACAGACCGTTCATTGTAAATGAACTGATAGCCTTTGCCAATCAGTATGATTCGCTTGAAAAGAGAATCCTTGAAGAACTGGCATTGCCCTATGCCATTATGGATATGAATGGCAGAATGATCTGGTCCAACAAAGTATTTGCGGAGCTTACAGGTAAAGATCAGTTTTATAAGAAAAATGTCAGCACTGTTTTTCCGGATGTAACAGCTGACAAATTACCGGTTGCAGATAAGAAAGAGACTGTTGAGATCAGTACTCGATTTGGAGAGAAGACTTATCGTATTTCCATGCAGAGGGTGTCTCTTGGTGAAGTGGTTGCCAAAAGTGAGTTTCTGGAGAATTCAAACAGGAATGTCAGCCTGATCGCCATGTATCTGTATGACGATACAGAACTGAAGTCTTACATTAAAAAGAATGAAGACAATAAGCTTGTTGTAGCGTTGGCTTATCTGGATAACTATGAGGAAGCACTTGAGAGTGTAGAGGATGTGAGACGTTCACTTCTGATTGCTCTGATTGACCGGAAGATTACGAAATATTTTTCCAATTTCGATGGTCTTGTAAAGAAACTTGAGAAGGACAAATATTTCCTGATCATGCGCCAGAGTTCGCTTGAGGCTCTGAAAGAACAGAGATTTCATATTCTGGACGAGGTTAAAACAGTTAATATCGGAAATGAGATGGCAATCACTTTGAGTATTGGTGTGGGACTGAATGCCTCCACGTATATTCAAAATTATGAGTATTCACGTATTGCTATAGAGATGGCACTTGGACGTGGCGGTGATCAGGTTGTTATTAAGAATGGAAATAATATTACCTATTACGGCGGAAAGACTCAGCAGATGGAGAAGAATACCCGCGTAAAAGCCAGGGTAAAAGCGCAGGCACTGAAAGAGTTTATGAGTACGAAAGACAGAGTCGTTGTCATGGGACATAAAATCACAGATGTGGATGCGTTGGGAGCAGCAATCGGTATTTTCCGTGCAGGTAAAACACTTGGAAAATCTGTCAGTATTGTAGTGAATGATCCGACAAAATCTATCAGACCGTTGATCGCAGGATATGTGAATAATCCAGACTACGAGCCATCTATGTTTGTGGACAGCGAGCAGGCTAAAGATATGGTAGATAACAATACAGTGGTGGTTGTAGTTGATACTAACAGACCAAGCTATACGGAATGCGAGGAGCTTCTGCACATGACAAAGACAATTGTTGTGCTGGATCATCACAGGCGGGGAAGCGAAGTGATAGAGAATGCGGTGCTTTCCTATGTGGAGCCTTATGCATCCTCAGCCTGTGAGATGGTAGCAGAGATCCTGCAGTATTTCTCGGATGACCTGCGTATCCGCAATATGGAGGCTGACTGTCTCTATGCGGGAATTATGATCGATACAAACAATTTTACTACAAGAGCAGGTGTACGTACCTTTGAGGCTGCTGCATTCTTAAGAAGGAGTGGAGCAGACGTGACCAGAGTACGTAAACTGTTAAGGGATGATCTGAAATCTTATCAGGCACGTGCAGAAGCAGTGAGAACTGCACAGATTTACAGAGAATGCTATGCCATTGCCAGATGTCCAAGTGAAAATCTGGACAGTCCTACAGTTACAGGAGCACAGGCAGCCAATGAGCTTCTGAATATTGCAGGGGTTAAGGCATCGTTTGTACTGACTCAGTACAATAATGAAGTTTATATCAGTGCCAGGGCTATTGACGAAGTCAATGTACAGGTAATGATGGAAAAGATGGGCGGAGGCGGTCATATGAATATTGCCGGTGCCCAGGTCAAGGCTTCTCCGGATGAGGTGGAGAGAATGCTTAAAGACATCATAGATCAGGAATATCAGGAGGAAAACACAAAATGAAAGTAATCTTACTTGAAGACGTAAAAGCACTTGGAAAAAAGGGACAGATCGTAAATGTAAGTGACGGATATGCAAGAAACATGATCCTTCCTAAGAAACTGGGGCTGGAGGCAACTCCTAAGAATTTAAATGATCTGAAACTTCAGAAAGCAAACGAAGAGAAGGTCGCAAAAGAAGTATATGAAGCAGCACAGGCATTTGCAAAGGATCTCGAGACAAAAGAAATCATCCTTACACTGAAAACAGGAGAAGGCGGAAGAACCTTTGGTTCCGTTTCTTCCAAAGAAATCTCCGAAGCAGCAAAGAAACAGTTAAATCTTGACATTGATAAAAAGAAACTGCAGCTTCCTGAGCCAATCCGTACACTTGGTGTTACCCAGGTGCCTGTCAGATTACATCCTAAGGTAACAGGAACTCTTAAAGTATGGGTAAAAGAAGCATAAGTCTTCCGGAGGGATAAAGAATGGAAGAAGCGCTGATTAAAAGAATACTCCCCCACAGTATAGAGGCAGAGCAGTCTGTAATCGGCTCAATGATCTTGGACAGAGATGCGATTCTTGTGGCATCTGAGATACTTACCAGCGATGATTTTTATCAGAAACAATATGGCATCATCTTTGATGCAATGGTGGAATTGTGTAATGAAGGGAAACCGGTAGATCTGGTGACCCTTCAGAATCGTTTAAAGGAGAAAGAACTCCCGCCGGATATCAGCAGCATGGAATATGTAAGAGATCTGATCTCAGCGGTTCCTACTTCTGCAAATGTGAAGTACTACGCAAAGATCGTCAGTGAGAAAGCAGTCCTTCGCAGACTTATCAAGGCAAATGAAGAGATTGCCAACACCTGCTACCTGGAGAAGGAGAATACAGAGATTATTCTGGAAGAAGCAGAAAAAAAACTGTTCAATATTCTTCAGAGACGCAACAATGAAGAATATGTTCCAATCCAGCAGGTAGTTCTGAATGCCATTAATAACATTGAGAAAGCGTCTAAGCTTAAGGGTTCTGTAACAGGTATTCCCACAGGCTTTATGGATCTGGATTATAAAACATCCGGTATGCATCCTTCTGATCTGGTGCTGATCGCAGCCCGTCCTTCCATGGGAAAGACAGCCTTTGTACTGAATATTGCACAGTACATGGCATTCCGAAAGGATGTCACAGTTGCCATATTTAGTCTGGAAATGTCAAAGGAACAGCTGGTGAACCGACTTCTGGCAATGGAATCTCATGTAGATTCCCAGAATATGAGAACAGGTAATCTGAAAGACGAGGACTGGACAAAACTGGTAGAAGGAGCAGATATCATCGGTAAATCCAATCTGATCATTGATGACACGCCGGGTATTTCCATTGCGGAAATGCGCTCCAAATGCAGGAAATATAAGCTGGAACATAATCTCGGGATTATCATGATCGACTATCTGCAGCTGATGAGCGGAAGTGGAAAAAGTGATTCCAGACAGCAGGAAATTTCAGATATTTCCCGTTCTCTGAAAGCTCTTGCCAGAGAGCTGAATGTGCCGGTGATCGCATTGTCTCAGCTCAGCCGTGCGGTGGAACAGCGTCCGGATCACAGACCAATGCTTTCGGATCTTCGAGAATCCGGAGCCATTGAACAGGATGCCGATGTGGTAATGTTTATCTACAGAGATGACTATTATCATAAGGATACAGAGAAGAAGGACATTGCAGAGATCATCATTGCCAAACAGAGAAACGGTCCCATCGGAACAGTAGAACTGGTATGGCTGCCGAGATATACACAGTTTGTGAATATGAAGAAATAATCTATCTCAGAGGAGTTTGATCTTTGACTTGAATAATATTATAGCAATCCTCTAAAATAATGCATCTTAATCCAGCCCATCAGAGTGCGAAATCCTGCTGAATTGTCTTAAATGCATTATTTACGAGGATTGCTATAGAAAAATTTTACAGGGAAACAGTATCAGGGGGAGAATCCGGTACTGTTTCCCTGTTTTTTTGTGTCAAAATAAAGTTTTATAGGGAAGTTTGTCAATCGAAACTTCTTGCAATCTCGGTATGGCGTTTTATAATAAATATACATGATATCAGGATTACGACAGCTGTTTTTACAGTGCAGTGGTTCAATGATATCAGGTGATAGATTGAGTTGTTGATATGCATCAGTGGTTTCTGATGAAAAAATGGACTCAAAAGGAGGAGGGGCAGCATGGAGCAGCGGTATACTGTGACTCAGACCGCAGAAATCCTTGGCGTGAGGGCATCGGTCCTTCGGTACTGGGAGGAAGAACTGGAACTGAGGATATGCAGGAATGAGCAGGGACATCGTTACTATACAGGAAATGATATTACGCTTCTGGCTAATATAAAGGAACTAAAGAAAAGAGGACTTGCTCTGAGAGCAATCAAAGAACTGGTTCCAAGAATTTCAAGGACTGCACCCGGGACTACTGCGAGCAAAGTGAAGCTTCTTGAAGATGAACAGCCTGAGAGGGAAAAAATACTTGAATTTCAGAAAATCATGGAACGTCTGATCGCTCAGGAGATACATATGAAAAAAGAGGGAGAAGACCAGTGCCGGGATCTGGATGAAACGATCCGTAACAGACAGCTTGCGAGAAAAGAGGCTGCTGCAGCACTGGAAAAAAGAAGCAGGAGGATCAGAAGAAAACATTTGTAAAAGTTATCCATAAAGAAAACAGCTTCGTCTCTGCGGTAAACAGAGATGAAGCTGTTTTGAAATCATGAATTATTCTGCTGGATGAATAGCCTCTGTTGGACATGCATCTGCACATGTTCCGCAGTCTAAGCATGCATCAGCGTCGATTACATAATGCTCATCTCCCTGAGAGATAGCTTCTGCAGGACATTCGCTTTCGCATGTTCCACAGCTTACACATTCGTCTGAAATTACATATGCCATAATTAGAATCCTCCTTATCGTAATAACGTTTTAGGCCCCTTTCGGGGTTCTGCATACATTTTAATATATCTTTGTCTGAATTACAAGTATAAAATCAGATACATTATAAAATAATATTAAGTTAGCATTTGCTTACTTTACCTGCAGATTACAAATAGCTGACGGGCATGTGAATGTCTGTCCGAGCAGAGAAATTATCCTGCCAAAATACAGGCATTTGTATGATGGAAAATAGTCTGTTAATATACAAAAAAAATAAGAGTATCAAAAAGAAAGTGCGTTTTTGCTGAATTTATTGACAATTCAGACATAAACGGTTATAGTAAAGATACTTGCAAGGAGGCATAACACAGAAAGTTGTGCCTCTTTTGTTCCGTAGCAGGAATCAGAAAACAAATAGAAAGAATGGAGGAATGAAGAATGAAGAAAGCATTGGCAATTGGACTTGCAGCAGTAATGGCGGTTTCCATGAGTGCACCGGTATTTGCAGAAGATGAAGGTAAAGGGATTGCAAAAGAGGACCTGAAAGTAGGAGTGATCTATATCGGTGATGAGAATGAAGGTTACACGGCTGCTCATATGAAAGGAATTGATGAGATGGAAGAGAAGCTTGGTCTTGACGATTCTCAGATTATTGAGAAAACTCTCATCGGTGAAGATGAAGGATGCTATGATGCGGCAGCAGACCTTGCAGATCAGGGATGTCAGATTATCTTTGCAAACAGCTTTGGACATGAGACTTATATACTGGAAGCAGCAGGGGAATATCCGGAGGTTCAGTTCTGTCATGCAACAGGAACACAGGCTGCATCCAGCGGACTTTCCAATATGCATAACTATTTTACAAATATTTACGAAGCACGTTACGTGTCAGGTGTAGTTGCAGGTCTGAAACTGAATGAAATGATCGAGGACGGCACAGTAAAAGAAGACGCATGCAAGATGGGTTATGTAGGTGCATTCCCATACGCAGAGGTTATCTCCGGTTATACAGCTTTCTATCTTGGCGCGAAGAGCGTATGCCCGTCTGTAACAATGGAAGTAAAATATACAAACAGCTGGGCAAGCTTTGACCTTGAGAAAGAGTGCGCAGATGCTCTGATCTCTGACGGCTGTGTACTGATCAGCCAGCATGCAGATACAACAGGTGCTCCTACAGCATGCGAAGCAGCAGGAGTTCCATGTGTAGGTTATAATATTGATATGACATCTGTTGCTCCGAACACAGCACTTACTTCTGCATCTATGGACTGGGGTGTATATTATACATACGCAGTACAGTGTATGCTTGACGGCACAGCAATTGATACTGACTGGTGTAAAGGATTTGCGGAAGGTGCAGATAAGATCACAGCTCTCAATGACAAAACTGTAGCAGAGGGTACAGAAGAAAAGGTCAAAGAAGTGGAAGATGCGCTCATTGATGGATCCCTTCATGTATTTGATACATCTGCATTTACAGTAGACGGCAAAGAACTTGATACTTATAAGAAGGGTGATACAGAGTATATTTCTGACGGATACTTCCATGAATCTGAATATGGTTCCGCACCTGCATTTGATATTGCGATTGATGGAATTACATCTATTACAGAATAAGAAAATTGCTAGAGCTGCAAAGCGCGGAGCAATTTACGACAGCAGGGCTGCCCGGGCGGCAGCTCTGCTGTTTTCATATCGTACGTGCAAAAGAAGTCTTGAAGTCTTCTGACAGAAGGTTTCTTTTGCTGTATTATGGAGTATACAGGAGAGCAATTCCATAATTCAGAAGTAGGATTAAATGATATCGGCAGTCAAAGAGACAGGACTTTTACTGTAGATTGGATATCATTAGATAAAAGGAGGAAACGATAGTGGGAGAAAACTATGCACTTGAACTTAGAGATATTTCCAAGAGTTTTGGTTCGGTCCAGGCGAATGATCATGTAGATCTCACACTGAGAAAATCGGAGATTCTTGCAATTCTGGGGGAAAACGGAAGCGGAAAGACAACTCTGATGAATATGATCTATGGAATTTATTATCCGGATGAAGGACATATTTTTGTAAATGGAAAAGAAGTAACGATCCGTTCACCGAAAGATTCCTATGAACTGGGAATCGGTATGGTACATCAGCATTTTAAACTGGTAGATGTACTGACAGCAGCAGAGAATATTGTTCTGGGACTTCCGGGAAAGGGAAAGCTGGACATGAAGAAGATCACAGAGGATATTCAGAAGCTGGTAGATAAATATGGATTTGAATTGGATCTGTCACAGAAGATCTACGAAATGTCCGTTTCTCAGAAGCAGACAGTTGAGATCATAAAGATGCTCTACCGCGGTGCAAGGATTCTGATCCTGGATGAGCCGACCGCAGTTCTGACACCACAGGAGTCTGACCGGTTATTCGATATTTTGAGAAATATGAGAAAAGATGGATGTTCCATTATGATCATCACGCACAAACTCCAGGAAGTTCTGGCGTTATCAGACCGTGTGGCAATCCTCAGAAAAGGAAAGTATATTGATACAGTAGAAACAGCTCAGGCAAATGCACAGAGTCTGTCAGAGATGATGGTAGGCGGCAGAGTAGATCTCAATATCGACCGTCCTGAACCGGAGAATGTAAAGAAACGATTAGTGGTCAAAGGTCTGAACTGTAAAAACAAAGAAGAGGTAAAAACTCTGGATGATGTTGATCTGACAGTAAATGCAGGAGAGATTCTGGGTATTGCCGGCATTTCCGGAAGCGGCCAGAAAGAATTTCTGGAGGCAATTGCAGGACTCCAGGCAATAGAGAGCGGTTCGATCACCCTGCTTGATGACAATGGAAAAGGAACAGAGCTTGCAGGAATGGATTCTATCTCCATTAATAAAGCAGGGATCAGCCTTGCTTTTGTTCCGGAAGACCGTATTGGTATGGGGCTTGTGGGCGATATGGATATGACCGATAATATGATGCTCAGAAGCTATCGCAATGGCAAAAGTCCATTCCTGGATCGAAAAGGTCCAAAGGCACTGGCATTAAAAATTAAAGAACAGCTTGAAGTCATGACTCCAAGTATTTCTGCACCTGTCCGTCAGATGTCAGGAGGAAATGTACAGAAGGTTCTGGTAGGAAGAGAAATCGCCCAGAATCCGAAAGTGCTTCTGGTAGCTTTCCCGACTCGAGGGGTGGATGTCAATACCTCCCATGTGATCTACCGTCTTCTGAATGAACAGAAGAAAAAAGGGGTTGCAGTAGTCTGTGTTATTGAGGATCTTGATGTAGTTCTTGAACTGTGTGACAGGATTGCAGTGTTCTGCGGAGGTAAAATCAGCGGAATTGAGGATGGAAGAACTGCAACGAAAGAAGAAATCGGGCTTCTTATGACGAAGCATGAAAAAGGAGGGACACAGGCATGAAGAAAGAACCTTTCTTACAGGTAAGTAAAAGAAGAAACAAAGCCAGATGGCAGGAACGTCTTCTGATCCGTTTCATTGCATTGATCCTTGCACTGATCGTGTGCGGAGCGGTGATCGTTGCCCTGGTAAAGATGAATCCGGTGGATGTCTATAAGGCAATCTGGGATGGAGCAATGGGTTCGGAACGCCGTCTGTGGCAGACCATACGAGATACAATGGTACTGCTGTGTATTTCCATTGGTCTGGCACCTGCATTTAAAATGAAATTCTGGAACATCGGTGCAGAAGGTCAGATCCTGATCGGTGGTGCCTGCTCTGCTGCCGTCATGATCTATGCAGGAGATAAGATGCCTACAGGGTTACTCCTGATCGTAATGTTTGTGGCAAGTGCACTTGGCGGAATGATCTGGGGAATGATCCCGGCTGTATTTAAAGCAAACTGGAATACAAATGAGACATTGTTTACTCTGATGTTGAATTATGTTGCCATGCAGGTAGTAACTTATTGTATTGTATTCTGGGAAAATCCGAAAGGTTCCAATACAGTCGGAATCATCAATCAGGCTACAAAAGGCGGATGGCTTCCGGAACTGTTCGGACAGAAATATGGCTGGAATGTAGTCATTGTCCTGATTCTGACAGTGGGAATGTTCATTTATCTGAAATACTGCAAGCAGGGCTATGAGATCGCAGTAGTAGGTGAGAGCGAGAATACTGCCAGATATGCCGGTATCCAGGTGAAAAAGGTTATTATCCGTACAATGGCAATCTCCGGTGCAATCTGTGGTATCGCAGGTTTTGTTATTGTCAGCGGAGCCAGCCATACGATTTCCACTGCAACAGCAGGCGGTCGTGGATTTACTGCGATCATTGTCGCATGGCTTTCCAAGTTTAATACATTTATTATGGTTGCAGTTTCCTTTGGCATCGTATTTATGGACCAGGGTGCCGTACAGATTGCAACACAGTATGGACTGAATGAGAATGCTTCCAATGTTCTTCTGGGAATCATTCTGTTTTTCCTGATCGGTGCAGAATTCTTTATCAACTACAGAGTAAAGCGTGCAAAGAAATAGGAGGTAGCGGCAATGAGTGTACTGATAGTTTTTATTCAAAAAGCAATTGTCCAGGGCATCTGTATTCTGTATGGGGCGCTTGGTGAGATTATGACAGAGAAATCCGGTAACCTGAATCTTGGTATTCCGGGAATTATGTATATGGGCGGCATTTCAGGTTTGATGGGAGCTTTCCTCTATGAGAAGGATAATCCTGATCCCAATGCACTTGTGGGTGTACTGATATCGTTTTTGTGTGCGTTTGCATGTGCTGCAATCGGTGGTCTGATTTACAGTATCCTGACTATCACACTTCGTGTAAATCAGAATGTAACAGGTCTTGCACTTACCATTTTTGGTACAGGTTTTGGTAACTTCTTTGGCGGTTCTATTTCCAAGCTTGCAGGCGGTGTAGGACAGATTTCCGTAAAAGTAACAGGAAGTGCCTATACGGCAAAAATCCCGGGATTGTCTAAGATTCCGGTTATCGGAGGTATTTTATTTAATTATGGTTTCCTTACATATCTCTGTATTATTATAGCAGTCCTGTTATCGTTTTTTCTGTTCAAGACAAGAGCGGGATTGAATCTCAGGGCAATCGGTGAAAATCCGGGAACTGCAGATGCAGCAGGTATCAATGTTATCAAATATAAATATCTGTCAACCTGTATCGGTGCAGGTCTGGCAGGTCTGGGCGGACTCTATTTCGTAATGGAATATTCAGGAGGAACCTGGACAGACAATGGTTTTGGAGATCGTGGCTGGCTTGCTGTTGCACTGGTAATCTTTGCATTATGGAAACCACTGAATGCAATCTGGGGAGCATTCCTGTTCGGAGCTCTTTATATTCTGTATCTTTATATCCCGGGACTTGGACGAAGCATGCAGGAAGTATTTAAAGCACTGCCTTATGTGGTAACGATTATCGTACTGGTATTCACAAGCTTCCGAAAGAAAAAGGAACACCAGCCGCCTGCTGCGCTGGGACTTCCGTATTTCAGGGAGGAACGATAAAATTAAAAGTTTGCAGTTGATTCCAGAGTAAAATAGTATTATAATATCAGAAGCTATAAAAGCTGAGTAGTATGAAGAAAAATTAAGGAGGAAATATACAATGGCTAAAGTATCAAAAGACATGCTGATCGGTCAGCTTCTTCAGATTGATGCAAATATCGCACCGATTCTTATGAGAGCAGGAATGCATTGCCTTGGATGCCCATCTTCCCAGATGGAATCTCTCGAAGAAGCAGCTATGGTTCATGGACTGGATGTTGATGTACTGGTTAACCAGATTAATGATTTTCTTGGAGAATAATCTTCCTGAAAGGTAATCATATGACGGACTATGACAATTGTTGAATTGTCATAGACTGACATGTAAAAAGGATGTTCTGAATAAGTTCAGGACATCCTTTTTTGAGAAATCTGTAATTTACTATGGTATAAGAAAAGAGCTTCCAGATGAAAACTGAATGCTCTTTTAATTATGAAAATTATTACAGTTGAATCAGCTGCTGAAGGGCAGAATCGGAAATCAGTTCTCCATGTTCTGTCAGATAAGCTTCTCCTGAAAGAGAGAAAGCCTTTCCCTGTCCATATTCCGTAAGAATATTACATACCCTGTTAAAATCCTCCGGAGAAAGTGATGACTGGTGAAGTACCAGTTTGTAAAGCTCATCGGCCGGATCTTTGTACAGGGTGTTTGCACCGGTAAAATAGCCGTTCAGTCCATGGGCGGCCGCAATCACATCGTCCAGTGTGTCGAACTCATAGAGACGGATAAGATTTACATCAGGAACCTGAGTATCGTCATTTTCCTTTGCTCCGGTATTCTGAGCAGATTTGCCATCTTTTGTCTGAGTACTCTTCATCTTTGCTTCGTAAAGCTTCTGGAAGATATCAATAATATTGTCTGCACCGTCAAGCTGAAGAGTATCTGTCTTATCATTCCCTCTGAATGGAGCAAATTTGGAGAAACGGGTATCCAGTTCTTCAGGATCCTCTACTTTGGTAATGATCAGGATGATGCTCTCGGTACTCACCGGGATGGCCTCGATCATTAATGGAATATTATCTGCCTCAAAACCAAACTGTATCTGTGCCTGCTGCATCATATCGCGGAAAAGTTTCTTGGCTTTCTCAGTGCCGTAAGCCAGTTCACTGATACGGATCTGATGGTTCTCCAGGTCTTCTCTTGTCAGTGTGCAGCGTATCTGGTTGTCGTTGATCTTTTCTATCTTCATGTTGTCACATCCTATTCTGAATAACATTGAATTATCTGGCAGCTTCATAATTGCCTGTGAAAATCCATTAAAAGTGTTTCTGATAATGAAAATTTAACTTTTGAAAGCTGCGGACAATTACGGATAAATTAAAAGTTACTATTGTTTTTTTGAACAGCAATTTTAAAGGATTGCCATAGATGCGCTGTCTTTGGAAAATTGCTGTAAGTAACTTCAAAAATTCTATTGTCTGACTGTGAATTTATAAAATTTTATACACTATATTATATAACACAGAACTGCAAAATGTAAAGATAAGTAATCAACCAAAATATTAAATTTTTAGAAACAAAACAGAAAAAAATACATAAATGAAGAAAAACACTTGCATCTGTTTACCAGATGGATATAATGAAAACAGAAGAAGCAGTAAACCTGCGATTCACATAAGCGAAGATCTGAAACATTAACCAAAGTGATCTTTTATTTCTAAACTTCATTGCCGTTTTTCATGCAGCGTTCCTGCTGTGGCAATGTACAGGTAAAATTTCCATGATGATAAGAAGTTGAAACGTTACTGTTCACTCCGTTCACAGTAACGATAAAACAGGTGCAGGGATATTGTTTTTTCAACAGCCGATAAGGTGCTTTCTAAAAAATCTTATGAAAGAAGGGAGGTAAGCTTACGGAAAATATATCACGGGCAACCAAAAAGAGCATGCGTAAACCACTGGAAAAAGAATTGAAGAGTTATCGTGAACAGGGAATTTCTCTGTATCTGAATGGTATACTCAGTAATCCGAAAACAATTGCAAAAGCCTGTCAGATTGCAGAAGGTGGTGGATACATGCGTGATTACGTTGAAGATGAAAAAGGACGGATCGCTCGTGTGGATTTTGATTTCGTCAAAGAAAAATAACAAAAGAGAAAGCTGCCCGAACAGATTCTGAACCAGTCCCCCCGATGTTCATAATGCCTTCGGGCAGCATAAGAATATAATTACGCATATCTTAAAAATTTGTGAAAAATACGATTTTGCAATACAATTGTAATATTTTATGGTATACTTAAGCCAGTATCATCAAGTTACCGATACAGTTAATAATACTGGTACATCATACTCAAAATAACTATATGAAATACCTTTCTGTGAGCTGATGTATCAATAGCAATCGTGTTACTGTCTGCTTTGTTTCCGGTAACACAATATTTACTGAAAGGAAAAATACTATGAATAAAAAGTATAAACCAGTTATCGCAGTTGCCGTTTTGGTCATTCTTGTTGCGATTCTTGGAATTGTCACTCATGTAGTAATGAAGTACATACCATCTTCTGAGAAAATGGATCTGAATGAATATTATGGAGAAATGACAGATGGGGAGATTGCCCTGGTCATTGGAACTGAGAAACTGGAAGAACGTGGTCTGGTGGACGGAGACAGAGTCTATTTACCACTGGATGTGGTGAATACTTATCTGAACCAGAGATATTACTGGGATTCTGCCAATCAGCAGATACTTTATGCAACACCTTCGGAGCTGACTTCTGCGAGTGCATCATCTGAGGCAGGAGATAAGGTATGGGTGAAAGATGACAAAGTGTATCTGAATCTTACTTATGTGCAGGAATTTACAGATCTTGATGCATACATCACAAAAGATCCATACAGGATTGCCATACAGTATAAATTCAAAAATGTAAAAACAGTCACAGTTAAGAAGAATACAAGCATACGTTACCGCGGTGGAATTAAATCGGCTATTCTTACTTCTGTAAAGAAAGGTACAAAGCTTCGTCTTATCGAAGAATTGGAGAACTGGGATCAGGTAGCTACGGATGACGGATATATTGGTTATATAGATAAGAAGAAAGTGGGAGAAGCAGAGAAGACAAAATTTGAACGAAGCTTTAAGAAGGAAGAGTACTCCTATCTTACTATGGACAGCAAGGTCAATATGGTATGGCATCAGGTGACTTCCACAGATGCCAATGCTTATTTTGCGGATGCGACAGCAAATATGACAGGTGTGAATGTGATCTCGCCTACCTGGTTCTATCTGACAGATACTTCAGGAAACATTGCAAGCATCGCAAGTGCAGATTATGTATCACAGGCTCATGAAAAGGGGCTTCAGGTATGGGGACTGATCGACAACTTTACACAGGAAGTAAGTACAACGGAAACACTTTCCAGCACTGCGGCGAGACAGAATATTATCAGTCAGCTGATCCAGGCAGCCCAAGATGTGGGAATGGATGGCATTAATGTGGATTTTGAATCTCTCAGCGAGGATGTGGGAACTCATTTTCTGGAATTTCTGAGAGAACTTTCCATAGAGTGTCATAAGAATAATTTGGTTCTTTCAGTGGATAATCCGGTTCCTGAGGATTTTACAAGCCATTATGACCGGGCTGAGCAGGGAAGGGTTGTAGATTATGTGATCATCATGGGATATGACGAGCATTATGTAGGATCTGAAGCCGGTTCTGTGGCATCTCTTCCATGGGTGGAACAGGGAATCCAGGATACACTGAAAGAGGTTCCGGCTAAACGTGTGATCAATGCCATTCCGTTTTATACCAGACTGTGGAGGACCACAGGGGGAAATGTAACCAGTGAAGCAATCGGTATGGATCAGGCGCAGCAGACAATTGCAGATAATAATGTGGAAACCTACTGGGATAAGACCACTTCCCAGAATTATGGAAAATATGATATAGATAATTCTACCTATCAGATCTGGCTTGAGGATGCTCAGTCAGTTGCAGAGAAAGTGAAGCTGGTATCCAAATATGACCTTGCAGGAGTTTCTGCATGGAAGCTTGGATTTGAAAACAACGGAATCTGGCAGGTAATCTCGGACAATCTGAATAATTAAAAGTTCTGCATCAGCAGGCTATAAAAACATCTTCTGAAACATATATTAATATAGAATTTTATGAAATACTGATTGCATTATTTTATGGAATTGCTATAGCCAGTCTACAGGAACAGTGAATTTTCCCGTAGACTGTAAAAGATGTCTCAGGAGGTGTTTTTAGTTTGAAAAAATATGGACTGGAATTAATGTTAGGGTGTCTGCTTCTTGTCAGTTTTCTCATTCTGTCAAAACAGGCAGCTGAAGTTTCAGAGACTATGAGTTCAACAGAAAATTCAAAAATCATTCTGGTAGATGCAGGACATGGTGGAGCGGATCCGGGAATGATCGGAGTGAACGGACTGGAAGAAAAGGGGATAAATCTTCAGATTGCCGTAAAATTAAAGGATTCTCTGGAAAAACAAGGATTTTCTGTAATCATGACAAGGGAAGAAGATAAGGGCCTTTATGAGGAGGACAGCAGAAATCAGAAAGCACAGGATATGCAGTGCAGGATTGCTATGATAAAGAAATACAGACCTGTGCTGTGCATAAGTGTTCATCAGAACAGCTATCAGGATTCGTCTGTATGCGGTCCACAGGTGTTTTATTATGAAGATTCTGTCCGGGGAAAGAATCTGGCAGAGTTTATCCAGGAAGAACTGAATCTGGGACTGAAAGTAAAACGCCCTCGTGTGGCAAAAGGTAATAAAACCTATTATCTGTTAAAAAGAAGTGAAAGTGTTTTGAATATTGTAGAGTGTGGTTTTCTTACAAATCCGGAAGAGGCCGGACTTCTCTGCAAAGAAGAATATCAGAATAAAATAGTGGAAGCTATAGTGAAAGGGATTGAACAATATCTGAAGCAACAAAAAATTTAAAATGTTTAATTTATGTGAACTTGCTTTTAATAAGTAGGGATTTTTGCTATACTGATACTTGTTTGATAAAATCCCCCGGGAGGATAGGAATATCTGCATGGCGGGGAAATGTACAGGGAGAAATTATGCTTGGAATTATTTATCTGCTTCTGGCAGGAATGCTGGGCTGTGAAGCATCGAAAATGCTGACAGGAGAGGGAAAGAGTGTGTCAGGTATTAATCGTATCTGGCTCATGCTTCCGGCTTCTTTTGGAGTCGGAACACTTTTACTGACCTGGATGGTATATATTATTTCCTGGTTTTTCAGTGTTGTGGGAAAAGCTGAAAATCCACTTTTGTATGGAAATATTATCGGGATGACAGGTGCAGCAGTTATTATGATACTGCTCAGCGTACAGAAATACAGAAAACAGGGAAGTTACAGGATATGGAATATTGATAAAACACAGGATAAGCGCAGATTAAAAAAGGAAATATTACTCTTTGGTCTGCTGACTGTATTTATTACATATATGATGTTTTATGTGTTCTATATAAAAGACGGAATCCTGTATTCCGGCCTGACTGTGTATGGAGATTATGCACCACATACGGCGATGATGCGTTCTTTTTCTGCAGGAAATAATTTTCCCACACAGTATCCTCATTATGGAGGTGCAGATGTAAAGTATCATTTTATGTTTCAGTTTCTCACAGGAAATCTGGAATATCTTGGAATGCGTATGGATTTTGCCTATAATATCGTAAGTACCTTGTCGCTTGTGGGATTTCTTATGCTGTTATATCAGCTTGCATTTAGGATCACAGGCAAAATGTGCTGTGGTGTACTGGCATTGTTTCTGTTCTTTTTCAGAAGCGGAATGGCTTTTTTCAGATTTGTATGGGAGCATATCCAGGCAGGGAATCTTGTGGAAACCCTGGAAGAAAATACTTCCTTTATCGGATATACTGTCAATGAGAACTGGGGATTGTGGAACTTTAATGTTTATCTTAATCAGAGGCATCTGGCATTTGGACTTCTGATGGTGACTTTGGCACTATATCTGTTTATGGACTGGCTGGAAGCCGGGACGGCACATGAAGAGAAGGGAATACTCTGGATAAAAAACAGAATCTTTTCGAAGGAAGGATGGAAAAGCAGAAATCTGGATCGGGCACTGCTTATGGGAATGTTTCTGGGTCTGTGTGCGTTCTGGAATGGGGCAGCAGTGATCGGTGGTCTGCTGATTTTGTGCGGCTTTGCGATTTTCTCGGATGGAAAAGTGGATTACGCTGTCATGGCGGGGGTATCCATCTTCTTTTCCTGGCTTCAGTCAAAGATTTTTATTGTTGGAAGTGCTATGAGTCCTCAGATTTATCTGGGGTTTCTGGCAGAGGATAAGACTGTCCCGGGAATTGTGAAATATCTGTTCTGGATGAGTGGAGTTTTTTTCCTTGGGCTGGTACTAATGGTATGGTTTATGAGAAGACGGGAGAGAGCAATCCTTGTGAGTTTCCTGTTTCCGGCGATTTTTGCTTTTGTGCTTCTGATGACACCGGATATTAATGTAAACCATAAATATATCATGATATCATATGCGTTTCTGACGATTTTCTGGGCATGGGCAGTATGCAGTCTTTGGAAAGGGAGAAATGGGCAGTCCGGGATACCGAAAACTATGAGAAAGATACTGGCAATACTATTGGTGATATCTCTGAGTGTGACCGGGATTTATGACTTTGTGGTGATCATAAAGGGAAATGGTCCGGGCAGACGTGTGACTGTAAATATGAACAGCGAGCTGACCCAATGGCTGGAGGAGAATCTGGAGAAAAACGATCTTTTACTTACTCCTGAGTACAGCATGAATGAAGTGACGATGTCCGGAGCTATGCTTTACTGTGGATGGCCATATTACGCATGGTCTGCAGGCTATGATACGAATTACAGGGCTGCACAGGCTGTAACGATATACACCACATCTGACAGTGAAACATTGAAAAAAACAGTACAACAGGAAAAAATAACATATATCCTGTTTGAAGAAGGTTCGGAATTTGAACAGCAGGAATGTCGTGAGGAGACAATTGCTGCAGCATATGAAAAGGTTTATGAGACTCATGATGGACGGATACGGATCTATAAAACAACAGAATAATCCTCAAATGCATTATTACGGGGATTACTCCGGATTTATGATTATGAGCCGGGTGATCACAGATTTATAGAGATAAGAGAGAATGTGTAAGATTATAGTAACCACAATAATTTTATAAATGATTAAGGAGGACGTACGGATGAAGAAATGGGCACCGAGAGTGCTTCTTGCAGCAGCTCTTGCAGGGCTGTCTGCATTTCTGTTAAAGGGAGATATATGGACATTCTGGACCTGGTGGCTGTTGGCATTTCTGATGGGAATGGTTGCCATGCCTGTGACAGGGAGACTGTTTGCCGGATTTGAGGACAAAGGCTGGATGTTTTCGAAAGTGTTGGCGATTACTGTGACAGGTTTTCTTACGTGGTTTCTGGTAACTGCGAAGATACTGCCATTTACTGCAGCGACATGTATCGGTGTGTCTGTTGTATGTGCTGTTGGCTGTGGGGTTTTATATCATTTTCAGGGAAAAAATGGAATTGACTGCTTTCCGTCCGGAAAGGTAAATCTGATTTACGGAGAGGAAATTCTGTTCTTTATATTTTTCCTGATGTGGACTTATTTTGCAGGATTCCGTCCGCAGGCATACGGAACTGAGAAATTTATGGATTATGGTTTTATGGAAGCCATGATGAGAAGTACGACACTTCCTGCAAGAGATCTGTGGTATTCAGAAGGTACGATCAACTATTATTATGGCGGACAGTATTTTGCAGTATTTCTGACGAAGCTGACTGGCAGTAAAGTAGAACTCACTTACAATCTGATGCGTACTTTTGTGGCTGCATTTGCGTTTGTGCTTCCGTTTTCACTGGTTCGTCAGATGTCTGTGGACAGGCTTAAAGGAAGCCTGACAGGAAAGAAACGTTGTGTGCCGGCAGTGGCCGGGATCATAGCAGGACTTTCTGTATCAATTGCGGGAAATATGCATTATGTGGTTTACAGTAAGATCATTCCATGGCTCCAGAAGCTGCAGGGAAAAGAAGCGGATAGCTACTGGTTCCCGGATGCGACCCGTTATATTGGATACAATCCGGATGTGCCGGACAAGACAATCCATGAATTTCCATGTTATTCCTTTGTGCTGGGAGATCTCCATGCCCATGTGGTAAATGTAATGTTTGTGCTGTTTCTGGTGGGACTTCTTTATGCGTGGATGCGAAGTGTGCGGATGAGAGAAGCAGTGATCATGAAGCCGGGCCGGAAACAGTTCTGGAAAAAACAGCTGTTGATTCCGCATATCCTGCTGGCTGCAGTGATGATCGGTATGTTCCGGTTTACGAATTTCTGGGATTTTATTATTTATTTCGTGGTGACCGGTGGAGTGGTGCTGTTTACCAATATCGTTCAGTTTGATGGTAAAGTGAAGAGGATTCTGGCAGTGACTGCGGTTCAGGCAGTGGAGATCATTGTGATCTCATACGTTGTTTCTCTACCGTTTACTTTGCAGTTTGACAGTATGTTTAAAGGTGTGGGAATTGCGCAGAATCATTCTATGATCCATCAGCTGCTGATTTTGTGGGGACTGCCTGTGGTTCTGACAGTTCTGCTGATCATCTGTATCATCTGGGAGAAGCTTCGTGGTGGTGCGAACAGAAGTCTATATAAACTGATGAAAGCAATCTCTGTGCCGGATCTGTTTGCGATTGTCATGGGACTCTGTGCGATCGGGCTGATCGTGATTCCGGAGTTGGTTTATGTAAGAGATATTTACGAAAATGGAAACGCCAGGGCGAATACTATGTTTAAGCTGACTTATCAGGCGTATATGCTGTTTGGGATGACCATGGGATATGGTATTTTCCGTATGCTGGTGTCTGCACGTAAGAAAGTGTTTAAGGTTGTGTCAGTGATCGGCCTGGTATTGCTTTGCTGGACCTTTGGTTATTTTGGAAACAGTGTGTATGCGTGGTTTGGAAAGGTATGGGAGCCTTCTGAATATAAAGGATTGAATGCGACATCTTTCCTGTCAAATGATTTCACAGAGGATGTGGCTGGTATTAAATGGCTGAAGAAGAATGTGAAAGGGTCACCGGTTGTGCTTGAGGCGAACGGGGACAGCTATAGTGGTTATGAGCGTGTTTCTGCTATGACAGGGCTTCCGACTGTGCTGGGATGGTATGTGCATGAGTGGCTGTGGAGAGATGATACTGCGGATCTGAATGAGAAGAGTGCGGATATTGAGAGTATTTATACTTCTTCGGATGAGGAGTATGTGAAGGAACTGCTGGAAGAGTATGATGTTTCTTATATTTTTGTGGGATCGAAAGAACGGGAGAAATATAGGGATGCACTGAATGAAGAGGTGCTGAATTCGCTTGGAGAAGTTGTGTTCCAGGATGAGGAGTATAGTACGTATATTCTTAAAGTTAATAAGTAAGAGGGCGAAAAATGGCGGCAGTTTGTGTCGCCATTTTTTGTTTGGGTCAAAAAGGGACGCGTAAAAAAATATTTTTTTACGCTGGTTATTGATTGGAATGGTTTTGGGGAAATAATTATCAGGTGGAAAAGAGGGAAAAAGTAAAATTTACAGATATGGATTACGATTGTATTATGATAATGTATGTGCAATATATATAAGAAAAATATGTTGCTACAGTGGAAAAATGAAAAGATGACACTGTATAAGTAGTAGGAGAAAATGAGGATTGTGAATATTTACATGACAGGAAAGGAGTTTTAAAATGAGGAATCGAATAATTCAGGTTAGACATTATAGCAGGAAAATGATGATTATGATGTTGACAGGAGCAATTTGCTGTAGTTCATGTTTTTGTCAAACAGCTTTTGCGAAAACCAGCAAAGTAAGGGTTTACGATGCGGAAAAAGGAACCACAAGCTTCACATCTTTTACATATTCGGATAATAAAAAGGATGAATCACTGGCACCGTCGGAGGGAACAGGAGCGATTTCATCTGCTTCTCAGAAGGCGGTTATTTTCCATCAGGCAGATGGGTCTACGATAATAAGAAAAGCAGACAGTAATGGAAAAGTGACACTTCCAGCAATAAGAAATCAGACAGGATATACTTTTCTTGGATGGAGCACGAAGCCGGATCAGACTCAGAATCCGCAGTATCAGGCGGGACAGGTGATACAGGTAAGGAAGAAAACCCATTTATATGCAGTTATGTATAACTGGCAACAGGAGCCGGATATTCAGGTCAATAATCTGGCAGCTCAGCTGTCGGAGTATTCTGGAATTATTTTTGTGGGAGATTCCAGAACGTATTTTATGCAGAAAACTCTTCTTCGGGAATATGGAAAGGATGCAGTTGCAAAAGTATCATTTGTGTGTAAGACAGGGGAGGGACTGAGCTGGTTTGAAACAGCAGGAGAGAGAGTAATGAGAAGTGAAATTGCCCGTCTGCAGTCAGATTCAGATAAGCCCGTAGCAGTTATTTTTAATCTTGGTGTGAATGATCTTTCGAGTCATAATTCCGGAAATGGGGTTGATTATAAAGGCGAGGCAAATGCATATCTTGCGCGTATGAACACTCTTGCAGAGGAACTTGAAAGTGACTGCAGATTGTTTTATATGTCTGTGAATCCGGTAAATACAGCAATGAAACCAACTCGAAAAGAAGCGCAGTTACGTTACTTTAATGACAGATTGCAGAGCAGGTTAAATAAGAGATTTCAATGGATAGATACCTATAAATATCTGATGAAAAACGGTTACAGTACATACAATGAGTTTAAGGGAAATATAGATGACGGCGTTCACTATTCTACATGTACCTATAAAAGAATTTATAAATATTGTATGAATGCGATCAGATAATGCTTTTTGATTTATACACAAATTATAATCTTGTTTCAGGTAAGCAGTATAAGCAGAAGTTAAGGCCACAGAACTCACAAAAGAAAGGGTATATGTATTGCTTGATAAATTAAGAGATTGATGTACGAGCTGACAGGAGAAATATTTTCTGTCAGCTTGTTATTTGTTTGGTTGGATAATGGAGAATATCTGTTTGCCAAAGAAGAAACATTTGACGAATTTTTGTCTCTGTTGTATCATGAACATACAAAACGAAAATAAAGTAAGAGGAATATTGTTATATAAAATACAGAACAGATAAGAAAGCAGGAATAAAATGAGAGCAGAAGTTGTATCCATGACAGCGGATAATCTTGATATGGAGGCTATCCGGCGAGGTGGAGATATTTTAAAACAGGGTGGTCTGGTTGCATTTCCTACGGAGACTGTCTATGGTCTTGGCGGAGATGCGTTGAACCCGCAGGCTTCTATGAAAATTTATGCGGCGAAGGGCAGACCTTCGGACAATCCGCTGATCGTGCATATTGCAGAGTTTGATAAGCTGGCTCCGATTGTAGCTGAGGTTCCGGAGAAGGCGAAGATTTTGGCAGAGAAGTACTGGCCGGGTCCGCTGACTATGATTCTTCCGAAGTCAGATCTTGTACCACAGGAAACTACGGGTGGTCTGGACAGTGTGGCAGTTCGTTTTCCGAGTGACAGGATCGCGCAGGAGCTTATCAAGGCAGCAGGCGGTTATGTGGCTGCGCCCAGTGCCAACACTTCAGGCAGACCCAGTCCGACTACTGCACAGCATGTAGAGGAGGATCTTGGCGAGGCGATTGAGATGATTATTGACGGAGGCCAGGTGGGAATCGGTCTTGAGTCTACGATCGTTGATTTTACTGAGGATGTGCCGGTGGTTTTGCGTCCGGGTTATATTTCTCTGGAGATGCTTCAGGAGACTCTGGGGGATGTAAGGATGGACAAGGGGCTGATTGCGGCTGACAGCAAAGTGCGTCCGAAAGCACCGGGTATGAAATATCGCCATTATGCACCGAAGGCAGATCTGGCAATTGTTGAGGGACCGGAGGAAGCTGTTGTGAAGAAGATCAATGAGCTGGCTGCGGAGGCGAAAGCACACGGCGAGCAGGTTGGAATTATTGCAACGGACGAGACAAAGGACAGATATCCCGAAGGTCTGGTAGTCAGCATCGGAAGTCGGAAAGAGGAGGAAACAATCGCCCATCATTTATATGAAGTGCTTCGTGATTTTGACCAGAGTGCGGTCAGGTCTATTTATTCAGAAGCGTTTTATACACCAAGAATGGGACAGGCCATTATGAACCGTCTGCTGAAAGCAGCGGGACATAAGATCATACAGGTGGTATGATATAATCAGGTAGTGAAGCGGATATATACCTGACTATATAATCTTATCAGCAGTAATGGCCAGATGGATAATGAAGATTCATTTAAATAGTCTGCTGAAGAGGTAAAGAAAATAAATTAATTTCAGGAGGAAGATTAATGATAGCTTTAGGATGTGATCATGGTGGATATGAACTGAAACAGGAGATTAAGAAGTATCTGGATGAAAAGGGAATCGAGTATAAAGATTATGGATGTGACAGTCTGGATTCCGTAGATTATCCGGTATATGCAAAGAAGGTTGCACATGCAATTCTTGACGGCGAATGTGAGAAGGGAATCCTGATCTGCGGAACAGGTATCGGAATTTCCATTACAGCAAACAAGTTTAAAGGAATCAGAGCTGCAGTCTGCACAGATTGTTTTACAGCAGAGGCTACAAGACTTCACAATGATGCCAATATCCTTGCACTTGGCGGAAGAGTGGTAGGACCTGGGCTGGCATTGAAGATTGTGGATACATTTTTGAATACACCGTTTTCCAACGATGAGAGACATATCAGAAGAATTAATCAGATAGAGACTGAATAAGCCATAAAATAAGAAAACTGATAAAACAGCCAGAGCCTGCATGATTATAGTAATTCTCTCACATGTATGATGAATGGGAATTGCTGTAGAGTAAAGTGTGAAGTTCTGGCTGTGTCAGTTATAAACAGACAATGGTTACTGTTTGCTCCGTTCACAGTAACGGACAATGTGCTACTTTTATGAAGCAGATGAATGGTGAAGTATGTGAAGGGGAGGTGTGGAAAATGGATGTAAATCATAAACGCACAGATTATTTATCATGGGATGAATATTTTATGGGAGTTGCCATGATGTCAGGGATGCGTTCCAAGGATCCGAATTCTCAGGTAGGTGCCTGTATTGTGAGTGAGGATAATAAAATCCTGTCCATGGGTTATAATGGTTTTCCAAAGGGCTGTTCAGATGATGAATTTCCATGGGCGAGAGAGGGTGACAGTCTTCATACGAAATATTTTTATGTGACCCATAGTGAATTGAATGCGATCCTTAATTACAGGGGAGGAAGTCTGGAAGGTGCAAAGCTTTATGTGTCTCTTTTTCCATGTAATGAATGTGCCAAGGCAATTATTCAGGCAGGTATTAAGACAATTGTCTATGACTGCGATAAATATGCAGACACGCCGGCAGTGATCGCTTCCAAGAGAATGCTGGATGCAGCCGGGGTCCGTTATTATAAATATAACCGGACAGGACGTAAGATTACAATAGAAGTGTGATTTGGCATATTCATGCCAAAACATCTCGCAGGATAGTGGTGTGTGAACAGTAACCATTACTGAGAACAGAGTGAACAGTAACGATTTTACTCTTGACACATCAATTTATTTCAAATAGAATATAACCAAATGCGAAATATATATAGCGATGAAGAGAATAGTACATAAGGAGCAATCCCAGAGAAGAGTCCCGGAGAACAGCCGGTTGGCTGTGAAACAGTGGTGGAAGGATTCTGTGCGTGAATTATGGAACCGGCCTCGGAGCTCCGTACAATTGAAGTACGGCGTTTTTCCTGCGTTATCGGAAGAAGAGCGAGTAATGTGCAGGCATTTGGGCACAGTGCTAATTAGGGTGGTACCGCCGAAGCCTTTCGGTCCCTTGTGAGGGATGCTGGGCTTCTTTTTTTCGTTTTTTATAATATGACAGATTTTGCCGGATTATAAAAAAGCAGATTTTTGTACTGTGAAGCAGATAAGGAAATTTATTTATAGAAGAAAAATAAGAAGAATATGCATTCCGCCGCGACTATATCCTGATGCGCTGTCAGGATCAACACAATCACATAAAAAGGAGAAGTAATCATGGCAAACAACAAGAAACTGGTAGAAGCCATCACATCCATGGAAGACGATTTCGCCCAGTGGTATACCGACGTTGTAAAGAAAGCTGAACTCTGCGGTTATACCAGCGTTAAAGGCTGCATGGCAATCAAACCTGCAGGATATGCGATCTGGGAAAATATCCAGCACGAACTGGACAGAAGATTTAAAGAGACAGGCGTACAGAACGTGTATATGCCAATCTTTATTCCGGAATCTCTTCTTCAGAAAGAGAAAGATCATGTAGAAGGATTTGCACCTGAGGTTGCATGGGTAACTCATGGTGGTCTGGATCCGCTTCAGGAGCGTCTGTGTGTACGTCCTACATCAGAGACATTATTCTGTGATTTCTATGCAAAAGAAATCCAGTCTCACAGAGACCTGCCGAAGGTATACAATCAGTGGTGCTCTGTAGTGCGTTGGGAAAAGACAACACGTCCGTTCCTTCGTTCACGTGAGTTCTTATGGCAGGAAGGCCATACAGCTCATGCTACAGCCGAGGAAGCAGAAGAGCGTACTATCCAGATGCTGAACCTGTATGCAGATTTCTGTGAGGAAGTACTTGCAATCCCGGTTATCAAGGGACAGAAAACAGACAAGGAGAAATTCTCCGGTGCAGAAGCTACTTATACAATTGAATCCCTGATGCATGATGGAAAAGCTCTTCAGTCCGGTACAAGCCATAACTTTGGCGATGGATTTGCAAGAGCATTCGGTATCCAGTATACAGATAAAGAAAATAAACTTCAGTATGTACATCAGACATCCTGGGGAATGACAACACGTATGATCGGTGCTATTATCATGGTACATGGTGATAACAGTGGTCTGGTGCTGCCTCCGAGAATCGCTCCTGTACAGGCAGTGATCATCCCGATCCAGCAGAGAAAAGAGGGCGTTCTTGAGAAAGCAGATGAGATGTTTGCAGCATTAAAGGCAGCAGGAGTCCGCGTAAAAGTAGACGACACAGACAAGAGCCCGGGATTCAAATTCGCAGAGCAGGAAATGCGTGGTATCCCGATCCGTATCGAGTGCGGTCCGAAGGATATCGAGAATGGTCAGGCTGTGATCTGCCGTCGTGATACAAGAGAGAAATATACTGTTACATTTGATGAGCTTGTGGAGAAAGTACAGGAAATCCTGGAAACAATCCAGAAAGATATGCTGGAGCGTGCACGTAAGCACAGAGATTCCCATACTTATGTTGCTACAAACTATGAAGAATTCAAAGATACTATTGTTAACAAACCAGGCTTCGTAAAAGCTATGTGGTGCGGTGACCGCGCATGTGAGGACAAGATCAAAGAAGATGTTCAGGCTACATCCAGATGTATGCCGTTTGAGCAGGAACACTTAAGTGATGTCTGCGTATGCTGTGGAAAACCTGCCAAGAAGATGGTTTACTGGGGAAGAGCATACTAATCAATAAGAAAATAAAGAAAACCGGCAGCAGAGATATCTGAGTGCCGGTTTTCGGGGTTAAGAATAAATAGAAGAAGATAAGGATGGTCATATGATTCTGGAAATACCGAAAAACGCGGAAACAATTTTGCATATACTGGAAAAAGCAGGCTATGAAGCCTATGTGGTAGGCGGCTGTGTGCGTGATTCTATTCTGGGACGGAGCCCGGATGACTGGGACATCACCACATCCGCAAAGCCGGAGCAGGTCAAGGCTTTGTTTCACAGAACAGTGGATACAGGTCTGCAGCATGGAACAGTGACTGTTCTTATGGAAAAAGAAGGATATGAGGTCACGACTTATCGTGTAGATGGTGAGTACGAGGACGGCAGACATCCCAAAGAGGTCACCTTTACAGCAAGCCTTGAGGAAGATCTGAAACGCCGGGATTTCACCATCAATGCAATGGCATACAATCCTTCTTCAGGACTGGTGGACCTTTTCGGCGGACTGGAGGATATTGAAAGAAAAATCATCCGCTGTGTGGGAAACCCGCTGGAGCGTTTTACAGAGGATGCACTGCGGATCATGCGTGCAGTCCGTTTCAGTGCGCAGTTGGGCTTTACTATTGAAGAAGAGACTCGTAAGGCACTGAAGGTTCTGGCACCGAATCTGAAGCATGTCAGTGCAGAGAGGATTCAGGTAGAGCTTGTGAAGCTTCTGATGTCTCCTCATCCGGATTATCTCAGGGTGGCTTATGAAGCCGGGATCACAGCTGAATTTCTTCCGGAGTTTGATGCATGTATGACAACATCCCAGAATACGCCGCACCACTGTTACACAGTAGGGGAGCATATCCTGCACAGTCTCTGTCATGTACGCGCAGATAAAGTTCTCAGGATTACCATGCTGCTTCATGATATTGGAAAGCCGGTTGTCCGGAAAACAGATGAGAATGGAAGAGATCATTTCAAGATGCATGGGATTGCGGGAGAAAAGATGGCTGCACAGATCCTGCGCAGGCTGAAATTCGATAATGATACGATCCGCAAGGTAACCCGTCTGGTAAAATGGCATGATGACAGACCGGATGGAACGACAAAGGCAGTGCGCAGGGCAGTGAACCGTATCGGTGAGGATCTCTTCCCGTATTATCTGGAAGTGCAGCAGGCAGATATGCTGGCACAGAGTGCTTACAGACGCACAGAGAAGCAGGAACGTCTGGATAAGGTGAAAGAGGCTTATGAGACGATCATTAATGAACATCAGTGTGTATCTTTAAAAACTCTGGCAGTGACAGGGAAAGATCTGATTGAAGCCGGTTATAAGCCGGGGCGTGAAATAGGAGAAACGCTGAACCATCTTCTGGAAGTAGTGCTTGCCGATCCACAGAAGAATCAGAAAGAGATATTATTGGGTCTGCTTGATGAGAAATAGTGCAGTTTTATGGAATGGTCAGTATATCAGAATATAGTAAATAACAGTGGCTCTATGAAAATCCGGGGGTATATCCACCGGATTTTCTTCATATGTATAGAAAGAATTAAGATGATTAAGAGGGGGATATGTCATTGTATGATTACGGACTTGGCACTTTGGCTCAGTATGAGCTGACAGCAGACCGTTCTGCAAGGACAAGAGGAGCTTTACTCTGCTATACAGCTCAGGGACTTCTGATCCTGAGGGAATTTCACGGTTCTGAAAAAAAGCTGGAAAAACAGCAGGAGCTTTTGATGAGACTTCAGGAAAATGGTATAAATACCGATTATTTTCTGCGGAATAATCAGGAAAGTCTGGTCAGTAAAGATAAGACTGAACAAAGGTTTACACTCCAGCACTGGTATGAAGGAAAAGAGTGTGACACAAAATCCCGGGAAGATATTTTAAAAAGTGTCCGGACACTGGCAAGGTTACATATTTTAATGAAAATGGAACCTGTGGAGGAATACAGGGAAAGATCTCTCAGGGAGGAATATCTCCGGCATAATCAGGAGCTTCGTAAGATACGCAAATTTATACGGAACAAAGGAGCATCCAATGTATTTGAGAAAAATTATCTGGCAAGTGTGGAGCAGTTTCTTGAAAGGGCACAGTATGCAGTAAAGCTTCTGGACGAGACGGATTATGATGATCTCAGGGAAAGGGCATGGCGGGAAGGACAGGTATGTCATGGAGAATATAATCAGCATAATATTCTGATGCTGAAAGGTGATCATTTGGGGACGGCAGTCACAAATTTTGGTCACTGGAGTTTTGATATTCAGGTAGCAGATTTGTATCGTTTTATGAGAAAAATACTGGAGAAATATAACTGGAATCTGGAACTGGCAGGGGAAATGCTCAGGGAATATCATAAAATCCGTCCAATCTCGGCAGAAGAGTGGAAAAATCTGCGTGTACGTTTCACTTATCCTGAAAAATACTGGAAACTGGCAAATTATTATTATTCACACAAAAAGGTGTGGATTTCAGAGAAAAATGTGGAAAAGCTTCAGAATCTTATCAGACAGAGAGAAATCTGGGAGAATTTTGCAGAGGAATGTTTCAGGGATTATCTTCAGTAACACAGAGCTGAACAGAGCTGAACAGTTACGAAAAACCTTGACAATATGGGAAAAAAGGTATATATATAGAGGATAGAGCTCTGTCGCTTTTGGCAGATGCCACCAAACAAGAAAGAGATCATTAGAGGAGGAAACACCATGAATAAAACAGAATTAGTAGCAGCTATGGCGAAAGAGACAAACTTATCCAAGAAGGACGTAGAAGACGTTCTGAAATCTTTCGTTGATGTCGTTTCTAAAGAACTGAAAAATGGCGGAAAAATCCAGTTAGTAGGATTTGGTACATTTGAAGTAAGTGAAAGAGCTGCTCGCGAGGGAAGAAATCCTCAGACTGGTGAAACTATGAAAATCGAAGCTTCTAAATCACCGAAATTCAAAGCTGGAAAAGCATTAAAAGATATGGTTAACGGTAAATAATAAAGGCGATAACCGGGGGAACGAAAGTTCCCCTTTTTTGATACTCTGGCGGAGTAATTCGTGAGTATCCATTTAGAGAACATTTACAGGAGCAGAATATGAGATTAGATAAATACTTAAAGGTGTCACGTCTGATCAAACGCCGTACAGTAGCAAACGAAGCATGTGATGCAGGAAGAGTTCTTGTCAACGATAAGCCTGCCAAGGCATCTGTACAGGTAAAGACGGGAGATACTATTGAAATCCAGTTCGGAAGTAAGAATGTCAAAGTAGAAGTACTGGATGTAAAAGAAACTGTCAAAAAAGAAGATGTAGAGAGTATGTACAAATATCTTTGATTCCGGATGGTAATTTGCAGCTTTTGGCATTTGTGCAGTGGGAACATATAAATTTTTAACATTTTATTGTCTATTTCCATTTTCCGGCACATAAACTACTGATAAGTAACAGATTGGCAGGTCATAGTTTCCGGAGGCTGTGACCGGGAGGTGTCTGTGGAAGAGAAGAAGATACTTTCAACTCACAGCCTGATGCTGGAAAACCGTCAGAACGGGAGAATTACCGGGGTAAAGGATATTAAATCCTTTGATGAAAAAGAAATCCTGCTTTTTACACAGGCAGGGAAACTTATAATAAAGGGAGAACAGCTTCATGTGAAGCAGCTTGATCTGGAAAAGGGAGAAGTAGATCTGGAAGGAAAAGTGGACAGTCTTACTTATCTGTCAAAGAATACAGATAACAGGGATGAATCCTTATTTAAAAGGATGTTCCGGTGAGAGATGAGTACATTTATTCATCATGAATTATTTCTGCTGCTTCGGACAATAGCTGTGGGTGCTGTTCTCCTTTTGTGTTATGATCTGCTGGCTGCATTCAGGAATGTTTTTGCACATTCGGATAAAGCTGTCGGGACGGAAGATATTTTGTACTGGCTTTGTTGTGCCTTTTTTGTTTTTTCGGAGATTTACAGGAGCAATGAAGGAATCCTGCGTTTTTTTATGGTTTTAGGCTTTTTATCCGGAGCGTATATCTGCCACAGGATCCTCGGAGATATTTTTGTAAAATGCTGTACGAAATTTATGGAGATTCCTGTAATAATTATTAAATTTTTGATAAAATGGTTGCTATTTCCGGTCAAAAGATGTAAACTCCTGTGGTATAAAGCGTATAAATATGCTAAAAAAGGAAGGCTGGCAAATTGGGTAATTCTAAGAAAAGGAAGAAAAAAAAGAAAGTAGGGTATAACTCTCTTGGAATGATTGCGATTGCGCTGGTTGTTTTAGTCCTTCTGGGAGGACTGATGCTAGAAAGTAATGACCTTAAGGAACGCCTCACAGGATATGATGCTAAGGCCGCCACTCTTCAGCAACAGATTGAAGATGAGCAGACACGTACAGAAGAAATTGATAAATTAAAGAAATATATGGAGACAGACGAATATGCAGAAGAGGTTGCCAGAGAGAAACTGGGACTTGTGAAGGACAATGAGACTGTTTTTAAGAAACAGCAGTAATAAATGTCGAAAACTTTTGCGAAGGATTCGTCTGCGTTTGACAGATATTTCAGAAACCCTTCCATATAATATCTGTAACTGTTTAGTACTTTGTGAAAGAGAGGACTGTTGAACAGTTATAGAGATTCTCTGATAAAAATGCAGTAGTCTGCTATATACAGGGAATGAATAAGGGGAGGGGAGAATATGCAGGAATGGATGATTGCCATGCTCGTTATCAGCATTATGCTGATCATACGGGACATGGCAAAAACTATTTTAGCAGAAAATCTGCCGGATACAGAAGAACTGCCGTCTCTGCAGGAGGGCCATCCTCAGAAAGAGAGGGTGGAGAAGTATGCGGCATCTTTTCAGAAACTGGCAGATACTTTCTACGGGATGCCTTATCGGAAAGATTATCTGAGCAGCAGGCAGGTTGAGCAGATCATTGAGGATACAAATGCAAAGGTATGCAGCAGATGCTATCAGAGGGAAATCTGCTGGGGAGAACACAGTCAGGAACTGGTGAAAGGAGTGGAGGCACTGGTACGTTCCATGGAGAGTGGAAACGAGGAAAATGTCAGAGGCATCCGCGCTGACTGGACAGGCATATGTCCCCGTTCCGTACAGTATTATGAGACGGTTGCAGAGAATTTTCAGAAAGAAAGGCAGAACCTGATGTGGGATAACCGTATGATCGAGAATCGGCTGGCAGTAGCACAGCAGCTTATGGAAGTCTCGCATATCATGGAGAACGTAGCCAGTGATCTGTATGACCTGGAGCGAGTAACGCCGCAGTTTGAAGAAGAACTTCGCAAGGGACTGAGAAAGAGCCATGTGATCCTTCGCAAGGCATGGATGATGAATAAGGTGAAAGGACGTAAACAGATTTTTCTCACCATGCGTGCCAGAAGCGGTCAGTGTATTTCCATGACAGAGATCGCACAGCTTCTTTCAAAATACTGTGAAATTTCCATGGTACCTGTAAATGGGAGCAGATGTATTGTAAACGGAGAATATCACACCGTACATTTTGCTGAGGATGTAAGCTATCAGGTTCTCTATGGAACAGCCAGGCTTACCAGAGAAGAAGAGAAGGTTTCCGGAGATAATTATATATGCAGACAGGAAGATGGCGGCAGGTTTGTTATGTGCCTTTCGGATGGCATGGGCTCAGGGATGGAAGCATGCAGGGAGAGCGAGAAAGTTGTGGAACTTCTGGAACAGTTTATGGAGTCAGGATTTTCTCAGGAAACGGCAGCAAAGATGGTAAATTCCGCTCTGGTGCTCAAAGGAGAGGAGGGGATGTTTTCTACGGTGGATATCTGCGCAGTGGACCTTTATACAGGAATCTGCAATTTTCTGAAGGCAGGGGCAGCGTCTACATTTATCAAAAGAGATCACTGGGTGGAATCTATTACTTCTGAAAGTCTGGCCGCAGGGCTTGTACAGCAGATCGATTTTGATACAGCTTCCAGAAAGCTGTACCATGGGGATTACCTGATCATGATGACAGACGGAGTCCTGGATGCATTGCCGGACCAGAAAGAGGAGGAAACCATGAAAGAAATCATTATGGATGTTCATGAGGAATCACCGAAAGATTTCGGCAGGGGAATACTGGAACGGGTGCTGGGATACAGCGATTATCATGCGCGGGATGATATGACAGTGCTGGTGGCAGGCGTGTGGAAAAAATAATGCTGCGGATACTAAGATAGAAAAGGAAATCAGGATAAAAATGGAAAGAGAAATTCTTGCTTATATAAAGCAAAACAGGATGATCGGAAAAAATGATGTGGTCCTGGCAGGAGTGTCCGGCGGAAGTGACTCTATGGCAATGCTCCGCATTTTAAAGGAGCTTCAGGGAAAACTGGATTTTACATTGAGAGTGGTCCATATACATCATGGAATACGTGGAAAGGAAGCGGACAGGGACCAAAGCTTTGTGGAAAACATATGCCGGAAGTGGCAGATTCCATGTACTGTTTATTGTTATGATGTTCCGGGATTGAGCCGGGAGTGGAAGCTGGGCGAGGAAGAAACGGGAAGGATTGTAAGAAAAGAAGCTTTTCAGAGGGAAGCTGCCGTCTGTGGGAGAAAGGACAGTGAGATAAAAATTGCATTAGCGCATAATCAGGAGGATCTTGCGGAAACTATGCTTCATAATCTGTGCAGAGGAACAGGTCTGCGGGGACTATGCACCATGCGCCCTGTAGACGGAGAGATTATCCGCCCGATTCTGTGCTTAAACCGGGACAAAATTGCAGAGTATCTGAAAGAAAAGAAGATTTCTCATATTCAGGACAGCACCAATCTGTCAGATGAATATACCAGAAACCGAATCAGACATCATATTCTTCCTATGTTGGAACAGCAGGTCAATGGAAAGGCAGCAGCACATATGGCAGAGACTGCGGCAAGGATTTCCCAGGCAGAGGAATATCTTACGCAGCAGAGCTGCCTGGTGTTGAGCGAGTTTCAGAAAGGTAAGGGATATTACTTTACTGAAAAATTTTTTACGGAGCCTCAGATCATTCAGGTTTATGCATTACAACAGGCGATGGAACAGCTGGCAGGCAGACGGAAGGATCTGGCAGCTGTTCACTATGAGAAGGTTCTGGAACTTTATGAAATGCAGACTGGAAGACGGATCAGCCTTCCTTATCACATGGAAGCCAGAAGAGATTACGAGGGAGTAAGACTTTGTCGGTACGGAGAGGAGAAGTCAGCCGGGATGATCGGTGAAAAGCATAAAGGTTCAGATATCCAAAACGGAAAAACAGTTTGCGGAAAAAATATATCAGACAGGGAATGGAAAATCAGAATTCCGGGGACTGTGACCAGTCCGCTGGGAATTTTTTCGGTAGAAATATTTTTGTATGAAGGTCAGAAGATTGAAGAAAAAAAGTATACGAAATGGATGGATTATGATAAAATAGAAAAGAATCCGTATATTCGCACCAGACGGACAGGAGATTATATGGTTATCAATGCGCAGGGGAACACAAAGAAGCTGAACCGCTGTATGATCGATGAGAAAATCCCGTCGGAATACAGAGACAGCATTCCGCTGATCGCATGTGGAAAAGAAATCCTCTGGATGGTGGGAAGCAGGATAAATGAGAGGTATAAAATTAACCCCCAAACCAGGAAGGTGTTAGTATTAAATTACCAAGGAGGAAACGAAAATGAGTGAGAAAATCAAAGTTTTACTCAGCGAAGAGGAAGTAGATTCCCGTATTAAGCAGATCGCAGCAAAGGTCAGCAAGGATTATGCAGGCAAGGAAATCCATTTAATCTGTGTATTAAAAGGTGGTGTATTCTTTACCTGTGAACTTGCAAAGAGAATCACAGTGCCGGTTTCTCTTGACTTTATGTCTGTATCCAGTTATGGTGATGACACCAAGTCCAGCGGTGTTGTAAAGATCGTCAAAGACCTTGACCAGCCACTGGAAGGAAAGGACGTTCTGATCGTAGAGGATATCATTGACTCAGGAAGAACATTAAGTTATCTCATCGAAATTCTGAAGCAGAGAAATCCAAACAGCATCCGTCTGTGTACATTGCTGGACAAACCGGAGCGAAGAGTCAGAGATGTAAGAGTTGATTATTGCTGCTTTAACATCCCGGATGAGTTTGTAGTTGGCTATGGTCTGGACTATGCACAGAAATACAGGAATCTTCCATTCATAGGAGTAGTGGAACTGGGGGAAGACTGAAAGGAGATTTAAGTAAGTGAATAAACAGCCAAGCAGAATTGGTCTGTATCTGGTGCTGATCATTGCACTGGTAGCCGGTTATTTTTATCTGAATAACCAGGTGGTTTCCCAGAGTAATTACACACAGAAGCAACTGGAGCAGGCTCTTGAAGACAACAAAGTGGTTGATGCGACAATTCAACAGAACAGAGAAGTGCCTACAGGTTCTGTGATCGTAGATACTACTGACTCCGGTCAGAAGAAGGTTTATGTGACAGATGTCAATCAGGCAATCGAACTGTTGAATAAATACGATATTGATATTACAACTCAGGATGTACCCGGAGACAATGTATTTCTGACAACCTTGCTTCCGGTTCTTCTCACAGGTGCCCTTGTGATCTTTCTGATCATGATGATGAACCGCCAGATGGCAGGTGGCGGTGGCGGCGGAAATGCCAAGATGATGAATTTCGGCAAGAGCCGCGCAAGAATGTCATCTCCGGATGATAATAAGAAAGTTACTTTTGACAAGGTAGCAGGTCTGCAGGAGGAGAAGGAAGATCTGGTAGAGGTGGTAGATTTCCTGAAATCTCCACAGAAATATACAAAAGTAGGCGCAAGGATTCCGAAAGGCGTGCTGCTTGTAGGCCCTCCCGGAACTGGTAAGACACTTCTGGCAAAGGCAGTGGCAGGAGAAGCGGGAGTTCCGTTTTTCTCCATTTCCGGTTCTGACTTTGTGGAAATGTTTGTCGGTGTAGGTGCATCACGTGTGCGTGATCTTTTTGAAGAAGGCAAACGCCATGCACCATGTATTATTTTCATTGATGAGATCGATGCGGTTGCAAGACAGCGTGGAACCGGTATGGGCGGCGGACATGATGAGAGAGAGCAGACACTGAACCAGCTTCTGGTAGAGATGGATGGCTTTGGTGTGAATGAGGGAATCATTGTGATGGCAGCGACTAACCGCGTGGATATCCTGGATCCTGCAATTTTGCGTCCGGGACGTTTTGACCGTAAGGTTGCAGTGGGACGTCCGGATGTGAAGGGAAGAGAGGAAATTCTCCGCGTTCATGCCAAGGACAAACCTCTTGGAGAGGATGTAGATCTGGCTCAGATTGCCAGAACAACAGCAGGATTTACAGGTGCAGATCTGGAGAATCTTCTGAATGAAGCTGCCATTGAAGCAGCGAGAAAGGGAAGAGGATTTATCCTTCAGTCTGATATCAAAGGTGCTTTTATCAAAGTAGGCATCGGTGCAGAGAAGAAGAGTAAGGTGATCTCTGAGAAAGAGAAAAAGATCACCGCGTATCATGAATCCGGACATGCGATCCTGTTTCATGTACTTCCGGATATGGATCCTGTCTACACGATTTCCATTATCCCGACAGGAATGGGAGCAGCAGGTTACACCATGCCTCTTCCGGATAATGATGAGATGTTTAATACCAAAGGAAAAATGCTTCAGGATATTATGACACTGTTAGGCGGGCGCATAGCAGAGGAAATTATCTTTGGGGATATTACGACTGGTGCATCCAATGACATCAAACGTGCAACTGCGACAGCCAGAAGTATGGTTATGAAATACGGAATGTCTGATAAACTTGGTCTTATCTGTTATGGTGATGACGATGACGAGGTATTTATCGGCAGAGACCTGGCTCATACCAGAAGTTACAGCGAGGATGTTGCCAAGTCCATTGATGAAGAAATCCGCCGTATTATCAGTGAATGTCATGACCAGGCAAAGAAGATCATTCTGGAACATGAGGATGTTCTGCACAAGTGTGCAAGTCTTCTTCTCGAGAAGGAAAAGGTGCACAGAGACGAATTTGAAGCACTTTTTACAACAGAAAATCCGGAAACAGAAAACAACAGTATATAATGTATACAAAAAAGTGTGCCAAATTTTGTGAAGTTTGTGCACACTTTTCTCTTGCCTCATGGTATTATATAAACCGTAAAAACCCCCCAATACATTATATAGTTTTTGCTACACCCCATAAGAAGAAATACCTTCTCCAAAAAAGCCAGCTTATCCCGCTGGCTTTTTTACTGTCTTAAAATATCATTACTGTTCACGTTATTTTCAGCAATGAAATATCTGCTTCGCCGGAATCCGGCAGTCCGAAATACTGTGATAGAATGAATGGTTGTGCAGAATCACTGAATATATAAGTATTTTTGGGAAAAACAGATGGTTGTCAGATGGTTTATTTTAGGATAAAATAATAAAATGATAAATGACAGAGAGGACTGGACGGAAATGGAACATGAAAAAGCAGATATAAAAAAAAGAATGCAGTACATCCTGAATATGCGTCCTGTGTTTAATAAAGAGGCGCTTTTCAGTGACGGAACAGAATATTACAGAATACCTGCAGAACCAAAGGCAGGAGATACAGTAACGATCAAATTCCGTACCCAGAGAAATAATGTGGATTCTGTATATCTGGTAAGCCAGGAGCAGCGTGTGCAGATGGAGATTTGCGGGACAGAGAACGGATTTGATTATTATTCTGCCCAGGTGACGATTGGAGAGGACATCTTCCGTTATTATTTTGAGATACAGTATGGATGGGTAACCTGTTATTACAATAATCAGGGAGTCTGTATGAAACATGAGGGCAGGATGGATTTTGAGATTTATCCGGGCTTTGATACTCCAAAGTGGGCCAAAGGTGCGGTAATGTACCAGATTTATGTAGACCGTTTTCTTAACGGAGATCCTACCAATGATGTTGTGACCGGAGAATATCATTATATTGGAGATAAGAGTGTACAGGTAGAACAGTGGAATAAGATTCCGGCAGTGATGGGTGTGCGTGAATTTTACGGCGGTGACCTGCAGGGAATTATGAACAAACTGGATTATCTGCAGGATCTGGGAGTCGAGGTTATTTATTTAAATCCGATTTTTGTTTCTCCAAGTAATCATAAGTATGACTGTCAGGATTATGATTATGTGGATCCACATTACGGCAGGATTGTAGAAGATTGTAATGAGGGAATCCTTCTTGGAGACGACGATGATAATTCCCATGCATGGAAATATATCAAACGTGTGACAGATAAGAAGAATCTGGAAGCAAGTAATGAGCTTTTTGCGAAACTGACAGCAGAGATCCACAGAAGAGGAATGAAGATCATTCTGGATGGTGTGTTCAATCACTGCGGTTCTTTTAATAAGTGGATGGACAGAGAACGTATTTATGAGAATCAGGAAGGATATCCGAAAGGAGCTTATGTTTCTGCGGACAGTCCCTATCGTAATTTCTTTTCCTTTAATGATCCTAATGCATGGCCATATAACACCTCCTATGATGGATGGTGGGCACACGATACACTGCCTAAATTAAATTATGAGGGTTCCAGAGAACTTTATGATTATATTCTTCGTGTTGGACAGAAATGGGTATCTGCTCCTTATAATGTAGACGGTTGGAGACTGGATGTGGCGGCGGATCTGGGACACAGCAATGATTTTAACCATCAGTTCTGGAAAGATTTCCGGAAGGCAGTGAAAGCTGCCAATCCAAATGCCATTATCCTGGCAGAGCATTACGGTAATCCGGAAGGCTGGCTGAAAGGTGATGAATGGGATACAGTCATGAACTATGACGCATTTATGGAGCCGCTGACCTGGTTCCTGACAGGTATGGAGAAGCACAGTGACGAGTATCGTGAAGACCTGTTAGGAAACAGTGAGGCTTTTATCGGAGCTATGAAAACGCACATGAGAGCGCTTCATATGTCTGCACTTCAGACAGCCATGAATGAATTGTCAAATCATGACCATTCCAGATTCCTGACCAGAACCAATCACAGGGTAGGACGAATTTCCTATGCAGGTCCGGAGGCGGCATCTGAGGGAGTAAATCCGGCAGTTATGCGTGAGGCGGTTACCATCCAGATGACCTGGCCGGGCGCACCGACTGTATATTACGGAGATGAGGCAGGACTCTGTGGATTCACAGATCCGGATAACAGACGTACTTATCCCTGGGGACGTGAGGATTATCAGATGATCGACTTCCACAGGGTAATGATCCGTATCCATAAGAAATATGAAGTGTTAAAAACGGGATCACTGGGATTTCTCTGGAATGATTATCAGGGACTTTGTTATGCGAGATTTTCTCATGATGAACAGATAATTGTGATCGTAAATAATCAGGAAGAAGGCAGGGAAGTGGAGATACGGTTAGAACAGGCAGGAATCAGCCGTCTGGAAGATACAAAGCTGAAACGTGTTGTCATGACATCTGCAGTGGGATTTACGGAAGAATGTAAAGAATACACAGCAGCAGCCGGAATTCTGAAGATCACAATGCCGGCATTTGGCGCAGTGGTCTTACATCATAAAAATTAACAAAATGCGAAGCGGATGATCTTATCCGCCTGACCCGGACGGCAGCCTCTTGCGGAAGAAGGGGCTGCCGCTTTATAATATAACAAAAAAAGATCCAGACAAATGTCTGAACCTTTTGATGGATGGAGAAGGATTCGAACCTTCGAAAGCGTTGCTAACAGATTTACAGTCTGCCCCCTTTGGCCACTCGGGAATCCATCCTTAAACCGAAACTTATTATATATGAAATATTTAAATAATGCAAGCACTTTTTTATAAATTGCAGAAAATTATCATATATTGTGTATTGCCGGACTTTTTTGCATATCTTCCGGGGAATTTTGTTTGTCATTTTTTTGGCAAAAGAGTAGACGAAAAAGCAGAAATCTGGTAATATAACCATATCTGGATATAGATGTAATTCCATATCGGAGATTGATTAGGGTAACTGAGAATGAACACAGTTACTACAGATTAGGAGGAATTTATCATGTTAGTAAATGCAACAGAAATGCTGAAAAAAGCAAAAGCAGGTCATTATGCAGTTGGACAGTTCAACATCAACAACCTTGAGTGGACAAAGGCTATTCTTTTAACAGCTCAGGAACTGAACTCTCCTGTAATCCTTGGTGTATCCGAAGGTGCTGGTAAATATATGACAGGTTATAAAACAGTTGTTGGTATGGTTAACGGAATGATGGAAGAACTGAACATCACTGTTCCTGTAGCTCTTCACCTTGACCACGGCAGCTATGAAGGATGCTTAAAATGCGTTGAAGCAGGATTCTCATCCATCATGTTCGACGGATCTCATTACCCGATCGAAGAAAACGTTGCAAAAACTAAAGAACTGGTTAAGATCGTTGCTGAACACGGAATGTCTCTGGAAGCAGAAGTTGGCTCCATCGGTGGTGAAGAAGACGGTGTTGTAGGAATGGGCGAATGCGCAGATCCTAAGGAATGCAAGATGATCGCAGACCTTGGTATTGATTTCCTTGCAGCAGGTATCGGTAACATCCATGGAAAATATCCGGCTAACTGGAAAGGCTTAAGCTTTGAGACTCTGGATGCTATCCAGAAACTGACAGGAGAGATGCCTCTGGTACTTCACGGTGGCACAGGTATCCCGGCAGATATGATCAAGAAAGCTATCGACCTTGGCGTATCCAAAATCAATGTAAACACAGAATGCCAGCTTTCTTTCGCAGCAGCTACACGTAAATACATCGAAGAAGGAAAAGATCAGCAGGGTAAAGGATACGATCCTCGTAAACTTCTTGCACCTGGCTTCGAAGCAATCAAAGCTACTGTTAAGGAAAAAATGGAATTATTCGGATCAGTTAATAAAGCCTGATGATAACCTCATAAGTAAAAAATCCCGCATCCTTGTGATGTGGGATTTTTTTATGGACTCAAAAACCTGATGGGCTACGACAACCGAACTCGGACAAAATATACCGCAAAGTGGGGCGTGCAGATTGCAGGAATGATTTTTCAGAAACGCTCTAAAGTAACAGGCGGTTGCTATCTGGAATGAATTTTGGCTACGTTACTGAGAACGGAGTGAACAGTAACAACAGGCGAACTGCATTTTACAAATTGATTTTTATCTCTCTATATAATAAAATAATTGCAGATATCTAAAATAAGGTGAAAGGAAGTAGCAGAACAAAGGATGGAACAGAAAAAAGCCTTAAATAGAAAGAAGCTGAAAGTGATTCTTGTAATATGTATCGTGATGATCGTGACAGCGGGAATCGGTCTGGCTGCTTACATACATCATGTGGATACTGTCACACTGGGAAGGAAAGTGAGTGTGTACAGGTTAGATGTATCGAAGCTTACTGTGGGAGAAGCGCAGCAGAAAATATCTGAAGCATTTCAGAATAAAAAAATAACATTTCATGAAGATGGAAAGGATGTTTATAATGTTTCAATGGAACAACTGGGATACAGTCTGGATCAGGACATTCTGAAAAGTGCACTGGAAACATTGAAACAGGAGAGAAGCGGGACATTTAAACTTTTTGCATCACAGAGAGATTATAAGATTGATTATCAGATCATCAGAGATGAAGCGCAGGAACAGGCAGCATTGTCTGCGGATCATTTTGATGAAAAAGACAGAACAGAACCTACGGATGCACATATCCGATATAGTAAAAAGAAACAGAAATATGTGTTGGTGAAACAGGTTTCCGGAAATCAGATTGATGAAAACAGGCTATTAAGCTATGTGGAGGAAACTCTGGATAAAGATTTCGAAACAGAATTGCTTACATCTGATGTAAAGATGGAATTAAACGAGGAAGTTTACCGGCAGCCGGATATTGAAGAATCAGGTGAAATGAAGCAGAAGGTGAAGAAGTTAAACAGCCTGTTGAAAAAATACCGCAGTACAACAGTTTCTTATCTGTTTGGTGAGGAAACGCAGGTGCTGGATTCAGACACGATCAGTTCCTGGCTGCGGATTAAAAATAGTGGTATAAGCATTGATAAGGATGCGGCTGCAGATTACATATCGAATATGGCAAATAAATATAATACTATTTATGTGCCGCGTACTTTTCATACATCGTTGGGAACGGATGTTACGGTTTCTGATAATGAATATGGATACAGGATCGATCAGGATGCAGAGCTGACACAGCTTCTTGAAGATCTTAAAAGTGGTGAAAATGTATCCAGAGAGCCGGTGTACAGCAGCAGTGGCATGAAGAGAAACGGAACAGATGACCTGGCAGGCAGTTATATAGAAGTCAGTCTTGATTCACAGCATTTATGGCTGTATAAAGATGGTGCACTGGTTACGGAAACAGATATTGTCAGCGGTGCACCCACACCGGAACGTGAGACTTACAGAGGAGCATGGCCGATTGCATATAAGGCAAGTCCGTTTACGTTAAGCAGTGAAGAATATGGATATGCGGAAACGGTAAAATACTGGATGCCGTTTGTTTATGGACAGGGACTTCATGATGCATCATGGCAGTCTGCATTTGGTGGAAACCGATATAAGACAGGACATGGAAGTCACGGCTGTATCAATCTGCCGGAAGATCAGGCGGCATTGATATATAATACGATAGATGGAGGATATCCTATTATTATTTATTAAAGATATATAGGATGGATTTTATCTATCTGATTAAAGAGAAAGAATAGAAGAGGTATAAAAATATGGAATTTCAGAATCTGATAGAAAAGAGACGGAGTGTTCGTAAATATGTAGAGAGAAATATGGTGACGAAAGATGAAATTTTGAGTATGATAAAAGCAGCTCAGGAGGCGCCTTCATGGAAGAACTCTCAAACAGGACGTTATTACTGTATTATGGACGAAAAGAATGTGGAACAGTTCAGACGGGAATGTCTGCCGGAAATGAATGCAGGGAAATGTGAGAATGCAGTGTTGCTGGTTAGTACTTTCGTACATAACAGAGCAGGTTTTCAGAAAGATGGAACAGCGGATAATGAAATTGGAAATGGATGGGGATGTTATGATCTTGGGCTGCAGAATGAGAACCTGATATTAAAGGCTGAAGAACTGGGATATGGAACTCTTATTATGGGGATCAGGGATGCGGATAAGATCAGAGAATTTTGTTCTGTTCCGGAGACGGAGACTGTTGTTGGGGTAATTGCGGTAGGAGTTCCAGGGGAAGAGCCTGGACGGCCAAAAAGGAAAGATACAGAAGAGATAGTGAAGTTTTTGTAAGATCAGTTAAAGGGGGATGTGGCACCAAACAATTCTTTTCGGATTGGTTTTGGGTCTTAAGAAAAGCTAAGGCTGGGAAGTCTGCTAAAAGGAGGACGCAGCCCCAAACAATTTTATTCGGCTCGGTTTCGGGCCTTAAGAAAAGCTAAGGCTGGGAAGTCTGCTAAAAGG
>NZ_JAJDMI010000172.1:0-469 GCF_020593505.1 Blautia sp. DFI.3.45 | reverse complement strand
AAAAAGAAAGCTGCGCCACAGCCTTGGCAAGCCATCGCGCAGCGATTTTGTTCAATTTGAATTTGTGGAGGTGATCTACATGGCAAAACACGAGTTTGGAATTATGATGGATGCTCCTCAGCAGGGCAAGCGATATGACGAGTATGAGCCGTGGAAATATGCCTGTATTTCTGTTGATGACGCCTATTTGGAAGGCGTTGTCGAAAGGCTTACATCCATTGACTTCTATTGGCATACACTTTCCGTCAAAGGCAAAGGGCTTGCATACTGTGGTGTTACACTTGTTCCACCTTGTTCGCTAAAGGCATTTATTGATGTCATTGCAGATAATTCTGAACTATCCGAACTGAAAAAGCTGTTAGAAAAGGCATTAAGCAATAACAAGTGGGTAATTCATTACGGACTCTGATAGAGACAAATCGTTAAGGAAAGAATCGAAGGTGGTGCAAACGAAAAAGCAGTATGGAGA
>NZ_JAJDMI010000171.1:0-484 GCF_020593505.1 Blautia sp. DFI.3.45 | reverse complement strand
AGAACTTTATCACACGAACTACTACAAAGAGGTCAAAGAGAAAAACAGAGTGTACTACGAATATTATTGCTTAGACAGAACAGAGGAAGTCCCGGCAGATTATAAAGAAATTTCTTTCGTCTGTTTAAGACCGGATGGTTGTCTGGAACTTCCAACTACTTTGGGAACTGTTTGCAGAAAGGTGGCAAAAACATTAGAGGGATTTGAAGGCTTTCATTTCCACCAGTTACGTCACACCTATACAAGCAACCTTTTAGCAAATGGAGCAGCCCCAAAAGATGTGCAGGAATTGTTAGGACACTCAGATGTCAGTACCACAATGAATGTCTATGCTCACTCCACAAGAGATGCTAAACGAAAATCGGTTAGGCTTCTTGATAAAGTGGTAGGCAATGATTAAAGAAATTCCCTTATTTCCCTTGTAATTATCTCATAAGGGCAAAAATAAGGGAAACTACATATCATTTCACTAATGGACAGGCGG
>NZ_JAJDMI010000170.1:0-485 GCF_020593505.1 Blautia sp. DFI.3.45 | reverse complement strand
AAGGATATTTGATTAACTTTTAATCAAATTTCATGTATGCAGTTTTCAAGGTACAATTTATATCAGGCTTAACACTTAACCTCACGGCTAAATTTTTATAAGCCAATGGGCTTAAGTGGACTCGAACCACCGACCTCACGCTTATCAGGCGTGCGCTCTAACCAGCTGAGCTATAAGCCCATCTTGAAATCTTTCGATTTCAGTGGAGATGAAGAGATTCGAACTCTCGACCCCCTGCTTGCAAGGCAGGTGCTCTCCCAACTGAGCTACATCCCCATTTGATCTGGCAGCCACCTGCTCTCCCACACCGTCTCCAGTGCAGTACCATCGGCCGCTTAGGTCTTAACCGTCGTGTTCGGGATGGGAACGGGTGTGTCCCCTAAGCGCATCACTACCAGAAATGTTGTTATTCAGTTTTCCTTGATAACTCAACAGTAAAACACATTCTTTACTCTACTTCTTCTTCCTTAGAAAGGAGGTGATCC
>NZ_JAJDMI010000169.1:0-487 GCF_020593505.1 Blautia sp. DFI.3.45 | reverse complement strand
ACTCCAGCAGGTTCAGCGCTATATGACTATCCAGAACATACGCTTTCCCGGAAAATTCTGCTATGATATTAATGTCCCACCTGAATTCCTGCAGATGAATCTTCCTGTATTTTTGTTCCAGCCACTTGTAGAAAACAGTGTGGAACATGGTTTTTCTAATAAAGAAAATGAATGTTATATCAGTATTTCCTGTCAACTTGAAAGCGAATTACTTCATTTCCTGGTTGCTGATAACGGAAGTGGAATGTCTCAGGAACAATTAAAAACTTTTCAGTGTTCCGGCAAAACTTCTCCAAAAGGGCATCACTCTATTGGACTTGCAAATGTAAATCAAAGGTTACACAGTTATTATGGAGAGGAATATGGACTTTTGGTAGAAAGTATACCTGGCGAAGGTACTATTATTGATATTGTACTGCCATCCTCAGCCATTAATATAGAGCCTTCCTTTTTCCAACCTGAATTATCCAAAACTATCTCTTTATCT
>NZ_JAJDMI010000168.1:0-488 GCF_020593505.1 Blautia sp. DFI.3.45 | reverse complement strand
CCTCTTATATTTTATAATTTCTTAATTTGACGCTTCCGCCTACTCCTGTTAAAATAAACTGTAGACACATCTATCCAAAGCATCACACAGTCAAGTAATATAACTGTCATAACCGAACTGGTTAGACAGTTTTTTTGTACTCTTTTTTATAGAAAAAACGAATTGGAGGATTTCAATGAGCAAACGTACCAGAATTCATCCCGTACAATTTTATTTGAATGATGACGAACAATACATTTTAGAAGAAAAATATCGTCTTTCCAGGATGAAAAGCAAATCTGCCTTTCTACGGAAAATGATCTTATATGGATTTGTATATGAAGTAGACTACTCTCATATCCGAAAAATGAATACCCTGCTGGGCAATATCAGCAGCAATTTGAATCAGATCACCCATCGTATAAACAGTACCAATACAGTTTATCCAAAGGACCTGGACGATATAAAGGAGTTAATGGAAAAAATATGGCAGTTACAAAAATCCATGG
>NZ_JAJDMI010000167.1:0-493 GCF_020593505.1 Blautia sp. DFI.3.45 | reverse complement strand
CGGACAGGCTGTTCAGGAATATCAATGTCATAATCAACCTGTTTATCCTCAAAAATCGGTATCCAGTCGATCAGAATATTTCTTGTCAGCTCTGCGACCTCAACGCTCTGGATCTCCAAAGCAAACTCGTTGGAATTTAACTTGAACCAGTCAAAAAGTACATCAATGTATTCTTTCAGATCATGAGCTTTCCGACGGGCAGTTTCAATATAATCATCCCGGTCTTTTCCTATGACCAGTCCTTTGTGTGCAGCGTCAAGATACCCAAGCAGAGTAGTAAGGGGCGTTCGCACGTCATGGGAAAGGCTCGTCATAAGCTGGCGGTTGGTTTCTTCTGTCTGCCGTACAGTTGAAAGTCTGCTTTCATAGGCCACAACGATCTCATTAATTTCATAGGCAAGAGGTGCTGTCAGTTCATTTGTTGCAGATAGAATACGCCGGTTGCCATTTCCGTTTTTCACATCAACCAGCACATCGGTCATTTCTGCTATTT
>NZ_JAJDMI010000166.1:0-495 GCF_020593505.1 Blautia sp. DFI.3.45 | reverse complement strand
AAATCGGAATTTCAGGAGGTGTTTTTATGCCACAAATGAATAAGGGAGGAAAATTTATTTTCGGGAAATCACTCATTCGGACGGATGGAACATTGCGGATTCCACCGCAGGCAATGGAAGAATATCACATTGCAGATGAAGGAAAAGTATATCTTTTTACCGGAAGTAAGATTACCGGTGGCTTCTGCGTCACCCGGAAAGGCCTTTTGCATCCGTCAAAACTTGGTCACATTTTGGACGATACTCCACCGTTGCTTGACTACTCAGCAGGTTCTGGCGAATTTATCAAATACAAGGGGCGTTCCTACTGCTGGGTAGAGATTTCACAGGAGGGGCAAATTCTTCTTACGAAGAAAATGATGGATTTTTTGAAGGTGAGACCCGGAATGGAGCTGCTCTCTATCCGCAGTAGCGACATCGCGTTTACGATGGGAGCTAAAGGACCGCTATTGGAAAAAGCAGAAAACTATGATGGTGAAATTCCGCTTTTTTAAG
>NZ_JAJDMI010000018.1:0-68720 GCF_020593505.1 Blautia sp. DFI.3.45 | reverse complement strand
GATGGAAGAACTGTGAATTCCAGTTTTCTGCTATCATAAAACAGAATATATCTGATAGAACGCACCGTAGAAATACGGTGTTTTTTGTTACCCCAAACCCACAATTTCATACACAACCACAGGTTAGTACAAACACCTTGCGATTTTTTGAAAGGCTTAGAAAGGAAATTTTCCCTGATTTTCGCTCCGAGAAATGACACAAACAAGGCTTAATGTATCTTTCCTGTGGCTTTTATTTTCGGCAGGAAAGGAGGATTGCTTGCTATGCCGAGAATGAGCAAGAAGCGGAAACAAGAGTGGGCGTTGTTTCTGAATGAAAGAAATCGCATTACCTACAACGGACTTTACAGAAAATGCAGTAGTGAATGTAAGTAGAGTTTTCGCTGTGTTGTGGTGCATTGCCCAAAATATTTATCGAAAAGGAGAACAAAGAACTATGAAAATGATTGAAAATGAAATGAATGTAACTGTACATCTTGAAATTATCAAGGCAAGCGAAATTGAGCCGAAAGAAGTGAAATGGCTGTGGTATCCGTATATTCCGTTTGGCAAGGTTACTCTGTTGCAGGGCGATCCCGGCAATGGGAAAAGCAAGTTAATGTTATCAATCGCCGCCCTGCTCTCAAATGGAGAACGTCTGAAAGTGTCATAGTGGGTTACACACATTCAAAGAATGTTGTGTAATGGCTTCGCCCTGCCGAGAAAGGAGAACGAAATGGCGAAAAGCAACAAGGCGGAAAGGCACAACGAACGCAAGAATGAAACCTATGAAAATATAAATGTGATTGAGGAACGCATACCCTATAATGTGCATTTCAAAAAGCCTTTTGCTCCGACCTATATGGAGAAATTAAAGCAGATGGAAGCTGACGGTATGGTGTCGCTTCGTGGGTTGAGAAAAGACGCAACGCTCTTTAACGAGATTGCGATTAAGTGCAAAGATGGATTTGATAATAAGTGGAACAATAAATATGTTGAGGTCACAGAACAAGTAAGATTTGGATGGATCAGGAAATGATTCGGCTCAGTGCGAGTGTTGAGAAATACGGAATCATAAATTCGCTGATTGTACGACCGATTCCAGATGGTGTTTATGAGATTATCTCCGGACACAGAAGAAAGGCAGCTGCTGAAAAGTGTATTGCTGTTGGAATGAATGCACATCTGGCAAAACCTTTGGATATTGAGAAGGTGGAGCAGACTATCTGTAAACAGTTAAGAGATGCAAAAATGACAGATATTGAATGAGGGTCATATTTTTTTACTGTCCGATTTATTGTATGTTATTTTTCGACATGTTCTGATATATTTTGGAGCATGCCGAAAAATTTTATGAAAACTGCAAAAAAAATCAGGAAAAAAAAGACAGCATTTTAAACGCTATGGAAAAAATGCAATTTTTGAAAAAACAATTATTGTAATAATCTCCCGGACGTGACATAATAAGAATGGAAAAGTAAAAAGCAGGTTAAATTCTGATTAGAAACAGGTAAAATAACCTGCTTACATTATGCGCCGATTTTCTGAGATGAGGTGGGAAATCAGGCAGACGACAAAGGAGAAAATAATGGGAATTTTTTCAATGATATTGTCATTACTGAGCGGAGTAGCGTTATTCCTGTTCGGTATGTCATTGATGGGCGACGGCCTGAAAATGGTTGCCGGAAATAAGCTGGAAGCTTTCCTGTATCGAATGACAAACACACCGCTGAAGGGAGTTGCTCTGGGTACTGGTGTTACCAGCGTGATTCAGTCTTCTTCTGCCACAACCGTTATGGTCATTGGTTTTGTTAACTCAGGTATGATGAAACTGAAACAGGCCATCGGTATTATCATGGGAGCCAACATCGGAACCAGTATTACCGGATGGATCCTCTGTCTTTCTTATATTGACGGAAAGAACGGAATTGCAAAGATTTTATCTACAGCAACAATTTCAGCAGTAGTAGCGATTATTGGTATTATCCTTCGCATGGCATGTAAGCGTTCCGTGCATAAAAATATCGGTAATATCATGCTTGGTTTTGCAATCCTGATGACAGGTATGCAGACAATGAGCGGTGCTGTTTCACCACTGAAGGACAGCCCCACATTTACAAACATGCTGACAATGTTTTCCAACCCGCTGATAGGTATTCTGGTAGGTATTGCATTTACCGCAGTGTTGCAGAGTGCATCTGCCACAGTCGGTGTATTGCAGGCGTTATCTGTAACAGGTATCCTGACATTCTCCAGTGCATTCCCGATCGTTCTTGGTATCGGTGTAGGTGCTGCCTGTCCGGTTCTGATTTCAGCAATCGGTGCGAATAAGAATGGTAAACGTACAGCACTTGTTTATCTGATCAATGACCTGTTTGGTCTTATCCTCTGGTCAGTGATTTTCTACACTGTAAATGCTGTTGTGCATTTCGGATTTATGGATATGATCATGTCACCGGTTGCAATTGCTTTACTGAATACTGTATTTCGTGTAGCAACAGTATGTGTTCTTTTCCCGTTCATACCGAAGATCGAGCAGCTGGTGTGCTGGCTTGTAAAAGACAGTGCAGAGGAACTGGAAGATGAAGCAGACTTTGATCTTCTGGAAGAACGTCTTCTGAATTATCCGGCACTTGCTATTGGACAGTGTCATCGTGCCATGAGCGGTATGGCAAGGAAGCTTCGCAAGAATGTCAACCGTGCCATGAACCTTCTGAATGAATATCAGCAGGATAAATTTGATAAGGTACAGAGAAAAGAGAACCTGATCGATAAATACGAAAGCCGTCTTGGGGAATATCTGATGAAGCTCACAAAGCATGAGATGAACAGTGCCCAGACAAGGCAGGCATCCCTTTATCTTCATACCATCAATGACTTTGAGAGAATCGGTGACCATGCATCCTACATTGCCTATATGTCCAGTGAAATGCATGATAATCACACTAATTTCTCACAGGAAGCCTGGGATGAGCTGAATGTAGTAATGGAAGCAGTTCGCGAGGAGATCAACCTTACCTGTCGTGCATTCCTCAATGATGACAAAGAGATGGCACAGAGAGTTGCACCGCTTGGAATGATTATCACATCCTTATGCAATGAGCTAAAGATGCATCATGTAGAGCGTCTGAGTAATGGCAATTGCGGACTGGAAGAGGGAACTGTATATACAGACATTCTCAACAGCTTCAACCGTATTGCAGCACATTGTGCAAGTGCAATGGTAGCTCTCCTTAAGAGTGGAGACGAGAATCCGGATATGCATATCCATGATTCCAAGATTTACCCATCTGACAGCGTGGAATATTATACATACTTCAAGGAATATCGCCAGAAGTATGAAATCGTAAAGAACGAGGAACACATGCGAAGCATGGAACCGGAAGAAGTAGAATAATACTTTTATACTACAAAGCAGTAAATATATATGATATAATGACAGCAGATGATCTGGAAACGGATGTCTGCTGTTTTCTATTATATTACTGGGCATGCAAGATTGTAGGAATGATTTTTTGAATACGTTCCGGAGTGTGCAGACTGACGAGCCAGCAGGCAGGATCATTTTTGTAAATCAAATATATTCATTCAGGCAGAGATTCTTCCTGTAGACTGGATCAGTTATAGCAGGCGGAAATTGTGCAAACATAACACTCTGTAAACATAACACCCAAAGGAGGAAGTAATTATGTTATTCGACAGCAGAACAGTTTATCTCGGTGCATCCAGGGACAAATATGAGCAGTATTGTAAAGCCTTAGATTCAGAGAAAATCAAATACAAAACAAAGAGAGTTAACCACGAAGAAAAAATGATAGCCCCGGGCAGGGGAACTGCCCGCAGCATGGGTGGGAACTTCGGAACAGATAAAACATTGTATGAAATCATGGTCGGAGAGAAAGATTACGACAATGTAATGGAGATTCTGACAGCACTGAAGTAGACGGAATCTATCCTGAAGAAGAAAGTATGCAAAAAAGTGTGCAAGATAATGTGCAAGATAACGGAAATCCTGGAGGTGTTTTGTGGGAGAATATAAACCGCCATTTACAATAACAAATGAGATATTATCATATGTGTCTTCAATTTCTGAAAAAATAGGGCGAATCACGGCAATCAGAAGTCTGGAAACAAAACCGCACCTGAGAAAGAATAACCGAATTAAATCTATTCATTCATCTTTAAAAATAGAAGCGAATTCTCTTTCTCTGGGGCAGGTTAGGGATGTAATTAATGGCAGGCTTGTACTGGGGGAACAGAAAGAAATACAGGAAGTTAAAAATGCATATGCGGCGTATGAAAGCCTTTCGGAAATTAATCCCTATAGTATAAAAGATTTAAAGAAATTTCATGGGATTATGACAAAATATCTTGTGGAAGAATGTGGGGAGTTTCGCCATGGAGAAGAGGGAGTCTTTAATGGAGATGAATGTATTTTTATGGCACCTCCGGCGCAATTTGTACCGCAGCTTATGGATGAACTGTTTGAATGGATGAAGAAATCAAGGAATAGTGTTCATCCATTGATTATGAGCAGTGTATTTCATTATGAGTTTGTCTTTATTCATCCATTTGCTGATGGTAATGGAAGAATGGCAAGATTATGGCACACTGCGATTTTGTCTAAATGGAAACCTGTATTTGAGTATATTCCAATCGAAAGCCAGATTGAAAAATTTCAGGATGAATATTATGATGCGATTGCCAGATGTCATGTTTCGGGAGAATCTACCATTTTTATAGAGTTTATGTTGTCGCAGATAGACAGGATTTTGGAAGATATTTCGCTTCAGATGAATGAAGAAAATGAGCAGTTTTCAGAAACTGTCAGGAAAATGCTTGAAATCATGGAGTATGATACGCCTTATACAAGAAAAACACTTATGGAAAAACTGGGGTTAAAGTCCAGAGATGGATTCCGCAGAAATTATTTGCAACCCGCACTTGAGATGAATTTGATCCAAATGACATTACCAGATAAACCGAATAGCAGAAATCAGCGATATATGAAAGTATGAATAGCAGGAAGCTTATCTGATTTATAGCAATCTATAGCAATTCCATAAAATACTGCAAGCAATCCAGCCCATCATAGTGTGAAGTCCTGCATCAGATATCTTTCTTGTCTTTCGCACTCTGCTGAACTGTCTTGATTGCATTATTTATAAGAATTGCTATAGTTAAATGGATTGAATAAATTTCTCTACATAATGCAGAGCCGCTCCGATTGCCGGTGTATATTGTCCGTTGGTACCGACCAGAATCTGTGTTTTATCCAGTATGAATGGTGCGGCTGTATGGAGATGCTCTGCCAGATATTCAATATCTTCTTCTGTAAAATAAGGTGCCAGATATCCGCTGAGGATGATCGGTGCATCGATAACAAGGTTAAGATTCTTCATGGCAAATGCCAGATGGTTTAAAAAATCTTTCCAGATCTGTATGATCTGGGGAGATTTTTTTTCGCGCAGAAGAGGGAAAAATTCTTTGGCAGGAATACCTGCAGCCTGTTCCAGTGCATTGGCAGAGCAGTAGGTTTCCAGGCAGCCACGGCTGCCGCAGTAGCAAAGTGGGCCGTCGGGATTAATACATATATGTTCAAGAGTTCCGCTGTGCATGGAGATCCCCTGATGAATCTGATGATTGGTAATGATGCCGCCGCCCAGATTTCGGTTCAGCAGGATGATAACAGCACTGTCAAGCTCCGGATGATTCCATAATTCAAGGAACGCAGCTGATTTCGAATCATGTTCCAGATAACAGGGATAAGGAAGATATCTGGAAAAATCATCCAGTTTCATGCCTGCGTTATTCATGATATCTCCATATAGTACAGTGGTATGATCCGGGGATGTGATACCCTGTGTGGCAATGGAGATGCCAAGAACTTTGTCATTGTCATACTGGCGCGATGAGATGAAGTCTTTTACTGCGTCAGTAACCTGTTTATAGTAATCCGGTGTGTTGGAATATGGAAGCGGAATGGTATCTGTATAGAAAACATTTCCATACAAATCTACAGCAGTAATATGAAACATCCCTTTTAAAATACCGATACCAATGGAAATTTTAAAATCTGATACAATCTGAAGGGCGTTTGCCTTTCTTCCGCCAGTGGATTCAAAGAAACCATTTTTTTCAATAAGACCTTCCTGCTCCAGAAGATTCAGATTCTGGCTGACAGTGGATAAACCCATCTGCAGTTCCTGAACGATCTGCAGCTTGGAGGTCGTTTTTTTTCTGTAAATGTACTGGTAAACCTTTGATTTATTTATTTTCTTGAGACTAATGTTGGTCAATCCCTTTTCACTCATAATATTCTCCTGATTATGTTACAAGATAATGTTAAGTTTCAGTTTTATTGTAGCATAGAACGAAAAAAAAACAATAAAAATATCCGGCACGATCAGCAACATCAATTTGTCAGCACACTATAGTAAAATAGACAAAAAAGTTGTTTGAAAATTAGAATTTCTGTCAATGGATTTTTTAAAAGAAAAGATATATACTCAACTTACAGTTAAGATATAAGCGTAAGTAAAGAACATAATAACAAACAATAAGTATCGAATAAGACAAACAAGGAGGATATAACATGAAATTATCAATCAATGGAATCAAGGAACAGGAAGCATGGAAAAAGGCAGGAATCGCTCTTCCGGGTTATGATGTAGAGGCTGCCTCTGAGAATGCAAAGGAGAATCCGGTATGGGTTCACTTTGGTATCGGAAATATTTTCCGTGTGTTTATCGGTGGAATTGCAGATGGTCTTCTGGAAGAGGGAGTTCTGGATCGTGGGATTACCTGTGTGGAAACCTTTGATTATGATGTAGCAGACAAGATTTATGATCCATATGACAATCTGGGATTAAGCGTGATCCTGCATGGGGATGGAACCCGTGAGTATAAAGTAGTCGGAGCTTTTGCAGAAGCAGTGAAGGCACAGTCTTCTAATGCAGCACAGTGGAAACGCCTGAAAGAAATCTTCACAAGCAAATCCCTGCAGATGGTTTCCTTTACGATCACAGAGAAAGGCTATGCATTACAGAAAGCTGACGGAACATGGTTCCCGTTTGTAGAGGCAGATATCAAGAATGGTCCGGATAAAGCGTCTGGTGCCATGGCAGTTCTGGTTGCAATGCTTTATGAAAGATATAAAGCCGGCGAATATCCCATCGCACTGGTTTCCATGGATAACTGCTCACAGAACGGTGCAAAGCTTCGTGAGTCAGTACTGACAATGACAGAAGAGTGGAAGAAAGCAGGATTTGTTGATGAGGGATTTGTGAACTATGTAAGCGATGAAAAAGTAGTTGCTTTTCCATGGACAATGATCGATAAGATCACACCTCGTCCAAGCGAGCAGATTGCAGCAGACCTTGAGAAGCTGGGTGTTGAGAACATGCAGCCAGTGATCACAGGTAAGAAGACATACATTGCACCATTTGTCAATGCTGAGAAACCACAGTATCTGGTAATAGAGGACAGCTTCCCTAACGGACGTCCGGCTCTGGAAAAAGGTTTCGGCGTATATATGGCAGACAGAAATACAGTTAACCTTTCTGAACGTATGAAAGTAACAGTATGTCTGAATCCGGTTCATTCTGCTACAGGTCCGCTGGGAGTAGTTCTTGGATATGATCTGTTTGCGCATATGCTTAATACAAATGAAGATATGATGAAAATGGCACGTATGATTGCTTATGATGAAGGTCTTCCGGTAGTTGCTGACCCTGGAATCCTTTCTCCTCAGGCATTTGTTGATGAGCTTTTTAATGATCGTTTTCCAAATGAATATCTTGGAGATACAAATCTTCGTCTGGCAGTAGATGTATCTCAGATGGTTGGTATCCGTTTTGGCGAAACAATCAAAGCATATGTAAAGAAATTCGGAGATGCTTCCAGACTGACAGCTATTCCTCTGGGAATTGCAGGATGGCTCAGATATATGCTTGGTGTAGATGATGAAGGAAATAAATTTGAACTTGCACCGGACCCAATGAATGAGGAACTGCAGGAACAGTTTAAGGATATTGTAGTAGGTAAACCTGAAACATTTAAAGATCAGTTAAAACCAATTCTTTCCAATGAGCGTCTGTTCTTCACTGACCTTTACAAAGACGGTGTGGGAGAGAAGGTTGAGAATATGTTCCGTGAGATGATTGCAGGACCTGGAGCTGTAAGAGCAACAATACATAAATATGTTGGATGATTTTCATCAGATGGATATTATAACTGACTTTCAGGAGGAAAATGAAAATGAATTTAAAAGAACAGTTTAATGGAATTCAGCATATTGGAATTCCGACCAATGATATTGAAGCAACCATTGATTTTTATAAGGCTCTGGGATTTGAAATTGCTTTTCGTACAGTAAATGAGGAAGCAGATGAAGAGGTTGCTTTTCTGAAATTAAATACACTTGTTGTTGAGACATATGAGAATAAAGCAGCTAAGATGGAAGCCGGTGCCATCGATCATATGGCGATTGATGTAAAAGATATTGAAAAAGTATATGAAATGATTAATCAGGCAGGATTAAATACAACCAACGATACCGTTCATTTTCTTCCCTTCTGGGAAAACGGAGTAAAGTTCTTTACAATTGAGGGACCGAATAAAGAGAAGGTTGAGTTCAGCCAGTACTTATAAAGTCAGGCGGTTAAATTCAGCGAGAAAAAGCATCTGTCAAAGCAGGTGCTTTTTGTTTTCAATATTTTATTGAGAAAAGCCTGAGAAAAGTTTAAAATAGAAAATAATAAAAAATAAACGAAAGGAGTTTTTATCATGAGTAAACGAACAGAGAGAATGAGCCGGAGTGCAGCTGAGAGAATCAACCGCAAAGATACCGTGATCAGACAGAATAATGCAGAACTCGAGGAACTGAGGAGTCAGTATGAGAATCTGGATATCTGTGAGGAGGATAAGCAGGTGATTGATGATTATATTGCCTGCAAAGATGCCAGAGCTGACAGGATGGCAGAGAAACTCTATGAAAAGGGACGAAAAGATGTAAAGAGATGTATCCGCATCCGAAAACTGATCCGCAGATGCATGATCCTGTCTGCCATTGTTACGGTGGTACTGATTCAGTATAATAAGAATGAGAAGCTGAGAGAAAGTCTGGAAGAGCTGCTGAAAATGTTCCGGGATAGAACTGTAAATGAATCAGAGGAAGATTTTTAAAATGTTTTACCGAATTCGGTTACGGTAGAACGAATGTGCTTATGTATCAGTTGGAAGGAATAAGCAATATAAATAATGCAGACAAAAATGTATTTTCGGAATTAAAAAAAATCTTCTTACAAAAGCAGAAACAAGGAAGACTCTAAGAGTGCATAAAACCAAAAAGGAGCAAGACAGCATGGGAACACAAAGATACTCAATTCTGTACAGCAGTAAAACAGGAAATACAAAAAAACTTGCGGAGAAGATCAGGGAGGTACTGCCTGAGGAAAACTGTGATTATTTTGGAACAGAAGGAGCGAAGGCTCTCTCTTCCGACATATTATACATTGGATTCTGGACAGATATAGGGAATGCAGATCCTGCAACACTTGAACTGTTAAAGAGTCTGAAAAACAAGAAGATCTTTCTGTTTGGAACAGCAGGTTTCGGAGGCAGTGAAGCCTATTTCCAGCAGGTTCTCGGGAAAGTTAAAGAATCTGTGGATGAGAGTAATACAGTAATCGGAGAATTTATGTGTCAGGGGAAAATGCCCCAGTCAGTTAGGGACAGATACGTAAAGATGAAAGAGAAGTCGGATCATGCGCCGAACCTGGATGAACTGATCCAGAATTTTGACAGGGCGTTATCTCATCCTGATAATGAGGATCTGGAGAGACTTGAAGAAATAATCAGAAGAGACCTGGAAAAATAATTAAGTCTTGACTAACAGAGGGAACTGCGGTATAGTGCTCGTTACTAAAAAAGGTAATTCATAAATTTTTATAAATTTTCACGAAAGAGAGGTAACGAGACATGACATTTTATCAGGAATTACAATTGAGTTCGACCGGCTCCAAACAGCTGATCAGAAGCACCACAGATCCCAAAGAGAAAAGACGGCACATTTTAATCTATAATTTTAAAGTGTATCTGGTTATGGCTTTTTGCGTAGCAGTGGTGAGCATGTACAGTAAGCTTACAGGGAGCAGCAACAGTGTAGTTGGTGTTACTGTTCTGTTGGCAGTGCTTGTGCTGCGGCAGGCAGATTTCGGGATCAGGACAACACATGGACTGCTTTCCATTGCAGGGATCTTCGGTATTCTTATGGCAGGACCCCGTCTGGCAAATATAGTGCCTCCGTTAGCTGCGTTTGCAGTGAATGCTGTGTGTATTTTACTGCTGATGATACTGGGCTGTCATAATGTGATCATGTACAATCATTCTACCTTTGTTCTGGGCTATTTGCTGCTTCTGGGCTATGATGTGACAGGAAAGGAATACACCTTCCGTGTGATCGGCTTGTTGGTGGGAATGGTGATCTGTATGATCGTCTTCTATAAGAACCAGAGAAATAGAGCCTATCGAAGAACCTTCCTGGATTTGTTCCGGGAATTTGATCTTAAGTCAGCAAGAAGCAGATGGTATGTGAAACTGACACTGATCGTATCCAGCGCAATGCTGTTTATGAATCTTCTGGGACTTCCCAGAGCAATGTGGGCAGGAATCGCCTGTATGTCCGTATGCCTGCCTTTTACAGAAGACTGTATCCCAAGGTCTGTGAGCAGAGGAATGTTTAATATTGTGGGATGTCTGTTATTTATTGTGCTGTATCTGGTACTTCCGGAATCCATGTATCCGTATATCGGAATGATCGGAGGGATCGGAGTTGGATATTCAGCAGGATATCCGTGGCAGACTGCATTTAATACATTTGGAGCGTTGTCTATTGCAGCAGGGATCTTCGGAATGCCGGCAGCAATAGCACTTCGTATAGGTGCCAATGTTCTGGGAGCAGCTTATACGGTAATCTGCAATAAAGTAACAGATAAAGTAGCAGAGTATATAGGCACAAATAAATGTGCAGAAAATCTTTCCTGACTGAAACTGCGGAGCGGTTATAAGCAAGTAAAAAAGCGGATGATTTTATCCGTCTGATATGTGTTCTGGGAATAGAGTGAATATTAACGTACAATGACAGAGGGAGAGAGAAAGAATATGAAACAGGATACCCTGGAAGGCAGGGCGAAAACGAAAAATGGTGTAAAACGATTATGCTTTTCCGCAGTATGTATTTTACTGGAAGCAGCTTTTATCATTGCTATGATCACAAAGCTGAATCAATATGCGGAGATTATCAATCTGATGACAAGGCTTCTTGCAGGTGTACTGGTTCTTAAGCTGTATGCGTCAGATCAGACTTCATCTATGAAAATGCCCTGGGTTATTTTGATCCTTGTATTCCCTATCTTGGGAGTGGGATTGTACTTACTGATTGGTCTCAATGGCGGTACCCGTAAAATGCGGGAGCGTTATGACCAGATCGACAGGGAACTTCTGCCGTTGCTTCCCAATGACAGTGAGTGCAGGGAAACGCTTGGCAGGAAAATCCCGAAGGCAGGCAATATTTCTGATTATATACAGAAAAATGCCTCCTATCCGGTCTATCAGAATACAGATGTTATTTATTATGATGAGGCAGTCAAAGGGCTGGAGGCTCAGCTGGCAGATCTGGCAAAGGCAGAGAAATTCATTTTTATGGAATATCATGCTATTGAGGATGCACAGGCCTGGCATAAAATCCAGAGGGTTCTGGAAGACCGCGTAAAGGCGGGAGTGGAAGTCAGAGTATTTTATGATGATATGGGTTCCATTGGATTTATCAACACAGACTTTATTAAGAAAATGAAAAAGGTAGGAATCCACTGCAGAGTGTTCAATCCATTTACTCCGGGTCTGAATGTGTTCCTGAATAACCGGGATCACCGCAAGATCACAGTGATCGATGGAAAAGTGGGATTTACCGGCGGTTACAACCTTGCCAACGAATATTTTAATTTCACACATCCTTATGGACAGTGGAAGGATACAGGTATCCGTCTGGAGGGGGAGGCAGTCCGTTCCCTAACAGTAACATTCCTGGAGATGTGGAATGCTGTCAGTGATAAGGATAAAAATGACAGTGATTTTACAGGATTTCTGGTTCAGACAGATTATCAGGCAAAGCAGACAGGCTTTATCCAGCCCTATGCGGACAGTCCTATGGACCATGAACAGGTAGGCGAAGAGGTGTATATCAGTATGGTGAATAAAGCGGAAAAATACTGCTGGTTTATGACACCGTACCTGATCATCACAGATGAAATGAGCCATGCGCTGTGTCTGGCTGCCAAGCGTGGGGTAGATGTGAGGATCATCACACCTGGTATTCCGGATAAAAAGATGATCTACAATATCACACGTTCCTTTTACCATGGACTGGTAAAACATGGAGTGCGTATCTATGAATGGACACCTGGTTTCTGTCATGCAAAGATGAGTGTGGCAGATGACTGTATGGCAACCTGCGGAACCATAAATCTGGATTACAGAAGTCTGTATCATCATTTTGAAAACGGCTGCTTTATGGCAGACTGCCAGGCAGTTCTGGATATCCGAAATGATCTTGCAGCAACAATGGATGAATGCCGTGAAGTCACAGAACAGTACAGTACCGGACGCAGCGCATATCTGCGATTGGGACAGCTGTTTATGAGGTTATTTGCGGGATTATTATAACGTTACTGTTTACTCCATAACACTTGGAAAAAAGTAGGATATCGTGTACAATGGAATGGGTAATAGCAAAACTATTAAAATATGGGAGGTATTTTAACTATGGATCTTTCAACCTTAGTAAAAATGTCAAATACTTATGGAAGTAATCCTGCTTATGTTCTGGCAGGTGGTGGCAATACTTCTGTAAAAGATGACACCACATTGTATGTAAAAGGCTCCGGTACACAGCTTGCCACAATCAAGGCAGAGGAATTTGTGGAAATGAGCAGAGCACGCTTGAATGAGATCATGAAAACAGATTATCCGGAAGATGATGTCAAACGTGAATCACTGTATCTTGCAGATGTTATGGCTGCAGTAACAGATGCTGACAAAACAAAACGTCCAAGTGTAGAAGCACTGCTTCATAACTTATTTGCCTACACATATGTACTGCATGTTCATCCTACACTTGTCAATGGACTGACCTGCGGAAAAGGGGCAAAGGAACTTAGTGAACAGCTTCTTGGAAAGGATGTACTCTGGATTGATATCTGCAAACCCGGATATACACTTGCACGTATCTGTTATGAGAAAATGAATGCTTATAAAGAAGAATCCGGAAAAGATGTTCAGGTTCTTCTACTTCAGAATCATGGAATTTTCGTTGCAGCAAATACTGTAGAGGAAATTGGAGTATTATTTGACGGCGTGATCAGTAAATTAGAGAAACAGGTAAAGAGAACTGCTGATGACAGTGATGCGGTTACACCTGAAAAAGAGCAGGCAGCAGAGAAGCTTTCCCGGTTACTGGGACATGCAGTAGAAGTTGTACCTGCAGCAGAAGCTGATCATTTTGTAAAAGATAAAGTAGCGGCTGCACCGCTTCTGAAACCATTTACACCGGATCACATTGTATACTGTGGACCATATCCGTTATTTGTAGAAAATATTGATCAGGCAAAAGATGCGCTGGACGCATTTATGAAAGAGAATGACAAAGAGCCAAGACTGATCCTGGTACAGGGAGTCGGTGCCTTTATCATGGAAGATGATAAGGGAAAAGCTGCAAAAGCACAGCTTCTTGTAAAAGATGCCATTAAGCTTGCTGTATATGCAGAAAGCTTTGGTGGCCCGCTTCACATGACAGATGATATTACATACTTTATCACGCATTGGGAAGCAGAAGCATATCGCAGTAAGAAATAATATAATAAGGGGCTGTCGTTTTTTGACAGCCCCATTTGTTGGTTTGAACACTATATTTTTAAAGGAAAAGGTTTATTTTCAGCAAATCTTATTTCTCTTCTTTTTTCTCTTTGGCTTTCCCGGATTCAGGAATATTTCCCTCACCATAGTAAGCTTTCAGATAGATTTCTTTCAGTTCAGACATTAATGGATATCTTGGGTTGGCACCGGTACACTGGTCGTTAAATGCCTGTTCGGTCATTTCGTCCAGAGTTTCAAGGAAGTACTTCTCGTCTACGCCGTATTCCCTGATCGTATGTTTGATCTCAATAGTATCCATCAGTTCCTGCAGTTTCTGGAGAAGCTTCTCAAATACTTCGCTGTCGTTCTTGCCTGTCAGACCTACAGAACGGCCAATCTCAGCGTAACGTGCAAGTGTGTGCGGATACTGATACTGTGGGAAGGTACCCATCTTAGCCGGAACTTCGGCTGCATTATAGCGCAAAACATGAAGCAGAACCAGAGCATTTGCAATACCATGTGGAAGATGATGGAAAGCTCCCAGCTTATGAGCAAGAGAGTGGTTTACGCCAAGGAAAGCATTTGCGAAAGCCATACCAGCCATGCAGGAAGCATTTGCCATATGCTGTCTTGCTTCTACATCAGAACCATCTTTGTATGCACGTGGCAGATAGTTAAATACCAGTTTGATGGCATTTAATGCAAGACCATCTGTATAATCAGATGCCATCATGGAAGCATAGGCTTCAAGTGCATGAGTCATAACGTCGATACCGGAAGCACAGGTCAGTCCCTTAGGTGCGCTCATCATATTATCTGTATCAACAATAGCCATGTCAGGCATTAATTCATAATCAGCCAGAGGCCATTTGATACCTGTAGTCTTATCAGTAATGATAGCAAACGGCGTTACTTCGGAACCTGTACCGGAAGATGTTGGAACAGCTATAAAGTAAGCTTTTTTACCCATATGCGGGAATGTGAAGATTCTCTTACGGATATCCATAAAGTCCATAGCCATATCATCAAAGTTGGCGTCCGGATTTTCATAGAGAACCCACATGATCTTGCCGGCATCCATTGCGGAACCACCGCCCATTGCGATAATGCAGTCAGGCTCGAACATTCTCATTGCAGCAGCACCGGCTCTTGCAGAAGCGAGAGATGGATCTGGCTCTACATCGTAGAAGCAGGTATGTACGATTCCCATCTGATCTAATTTATCTTCGATCTTTTTAGTATATCCATTCTTATAAAGGAAAGAGTCTGTTACGATAAAGCAGCGTTTCTTGTGCATAACAGTGCCAAGCTCATCCAGAGCAACCGGCAGGCAGCCTTTTTTGAAATAAACTTTTTCCGGTGTTCTAATCCAGAGCATATTTTCTCTCCTTTCAGCAACGGTCTTGATGTTGATAAGATGTTTCACACCTACGTTCTCAGATACGGAGTTGCCACCCCAGGAACCACAGCCCAGAGTCAGGGACGGAACAAGTTTGAAGTTGTAAAGGTCGCCGATGCCGCCCTGAGAAGATGGAGTATTGATGAGGATACGGCAGGTCTTCATAGCTGCTGCATGTTTTTCCATCTTTTCCTTCTCTCTTGTGTCAATGTAGAGAGCGGAGGTATGTCCATAACCGCCGTCAGCTACAAGCTGTTCAGCTTTGGCAATCGCTTCGTCAAAAGTTTTGGCCTTGTACATGGCAAGTACAGGTGAAAGCTTCTCATGTGCGAATTCTTCGCTGATGTCTACAGATTCAACTTCGCCGATCAGGATCTTTGTCTCAGGAGAAACTGTAATACCGGCCATCTCAGCGATAGTGGCAGCTTTCTGACCTACGATTTTTGCATTCAATGCACCATTGATGAGGATAGTTTTTCTTACTTTCTCTAATTCATCCGGTTTCAGGAAGTAACATCCTCTGTAAAGGAATTCTTCTTTTACTTTCTTATAAATGCTCTCAAGAACAGTTACAGATTGTTCGGAAGCACAGATCATACCATTGTCAAAGGTCTTGGAATGGATGATGGAGTTAACTGCCAGACGGATATCTGCACTGTCATCAATGATAACAGGAGTATTTCCGGGACCTACACCTAAAGCAGGTTTTCCGGAAGAATAGGCAGCCTTAACCATTCCGGGACCACCTGTGGCAAGGATGATGTCTGCTTCACGCATAACCTGATTTGTCAGATCAAGACTTGGAACATCGATCCATCCGATGATTCCCTCCGGTGCACCGGCTTCTACAGCTGCCTCCAGAACAACCTTTGCTGCCTCAATGGTACATTTCTTTGCGCGGGGATGCGGACTGATGATGATTGCATTACGTGTTTTCAGTGCGATCAGAGTTTTGAAAATTGCAGTAGATGTTGGGTTGGTTGTAGGAATAACTGCAGCGATCAGACCGATTGGCTCAGCTATTTTCTTAATACCGTAAGCAGTGTCTTCTTCAATCACACCGCAGGTTTTCGTATTCTTATATGCGTTGTATACATATTCGGCTGCGTAATGGTTTTTGATAACCTTATCTTCTACAATACCCATTCCTGTTTCTTCAACAGCATCTTTAGCAAGCGGGATACGTGCTTTGTCAGCAGCAGTAGCGGCAGCTTTAAAAATCTTATCTACCTGCTCCTGGGTAAATGTTGCGAAAATCTTCTGTGCCTCTTTCATGGCTGCAATCTTTGCAGTAAGGGCTTCAGGGGTGTCGATGATGGTTGGGATAGTGTTCTCTTTTTTTGCCATTTGGGAATCCTCCTGTTTGTGTTTTCGTTAAAAGTATTTACCGTAACCTGTTATGTTTTTATTATACAAATAAACTGATTATTCGGTCAACAGTAACATTAATATGAGCATAACGAAATATTATGGTGAAAATTGTGCATAATCACGTAAATAATGTGAATAAAATATCAATTGTCAGAATATATGAGAAAAATTTAACAATATATGTTCTGTTGGCGACTGAGAGAAAGTTAAAAAAACGTTAATAAATTAACAACCCCGATGATGCTATCATATGACTTTGTTAATCATTTGTCAATTACATAGCATATGAAAAAAGTTAACAAATACTAACTAGGAATTTCGTGAAAATATAACAATATAATTTGTAGAAGGATTTATGTTTTTCCATATGTTTGCAGGAGATTAAGAGTTACTGTGAACGGAGTGAACAGTAATGATTAAGAAAAATTAAGCCCCGCAAAATTTGCGGGGCTTAATTTTTCTTAAATTTCTATTTGTTTCAGGCTTTTCTGAAAGCGGCTCTCTTACGTTCTCTGGAATCCAGCAGTCTTTTACGGATACGGAGAGATTCCGGTGTAACCTCAAGGAGTTCATCCTGGTCGATGAAATCGATGGCCTGTTCCAGACTGAGAACTCTTGGTGGAGTTAATTTCAGTGCATCATCAGCGGAAGAAGAACGTGTGTTAGTCAGATGTTTTGTCTTGCATACGTTCAGCTCGATATCTTCGGCTTTACCATTCTGTCCGATAACCATACCGCTGTAAACCTTTGCACCAGGTCCGATAAACAGAGTACCACGCTCCTGGGCTGCGAACAGACCATAAGTAACAGCTTCACCAGCCTCGAAAGCGATCAGAGATCCCTGTTTTCTGTACTGGAAATCTCCCTTGTAAGGAGCATATCCGTCAAACATAGTATTGATGATGCCGGTACCCTTGGTGGAGGTAAGGAACTCACCGCGGAATCCGATCAGTCCACGGGAAGGAATGTGGAATTCCAGACGGACAGTACCGTCACTGGCAGTACTCATACCCTGCAGCTCACCTTTACGTTCGCTCAGCTTTTGGATTACAGTACCGGAAAATTCTTCCGGAACATCTACATAAGCGATTTCCATAGGTTCAAGTTTCTTTCCGCGCTCGTCTGTTTTGTACAGAACCTCCGGTTTACTTACTGCGAATTCATAACCTTCACGTCTCATGTTCTCGATCAGGACAGACAGATGAAGTTCTCCACGTCCGGAAACCTTAAAGGCTTCTGTTGTTTCAGTATCTTCTACACGAAGGCTGACATCTGTATTCAGTTCACGGTAGAGACGGTCACGAAGATGACGGGATGTGATGTATTTACCTTCCTGGCCTGCCAGCGGACTGTCATTTACGATGAAGTTCATGGCAATGGTAGGCTCGGAAATCTTCTGGAAAGGAATTGCCTCCGGGTTTTCTCCGCCACAGAGAGTATCACCGATATGGATGTCTGCGATACCGGAAATAGCAACGATGGAACCAATAGTAGCTTCCTTTACTTCAACCTTATTCAGACCGTCAAACTCATAGAGCTTGCTGATTTTAACTTTCTTACGTTTGTCCAGATCATGATGGTTTAACAGAGTCAGCTCCTGATTAACGGCAATCTTACCATTCTCAACTTTACCGACACCGATACGTCCCACATATTCGTTGTAGTCAATGGTGCTGATCAGAACCTGAGTATCTGCATCAGGATCTCCCTCCGGAGCAGGGATATATTTCAGAATAGCGTCAAACAGAGGAGCCATATCCTTAGGAGTATCGTTTAAGTCAATAACAGCATGTCCTGCTTTTGCAGAAGCATACAGGAACGGGCAGTCAAGCTGCTCGTCAGAAGCACCAAGATCCATAAGAAGTTCCAGAACTTCATCTACAACTTCGTCAGGACGAGCTTCCGGACGGTCAATCTTGTTGATACATACGATTACATGGAGATCAAGTTCAAGGGCTTTCTTAAGAACGAATTTAGTCTGAGGCATAGCACCTTCGAAAGCATCAACGAGAAGAATAACACCGTCTACCATTTTAAGTACACGTTCTACTTCGCCGCCGAAATCAGCATGTCCTGGTGTGTCGATGATATTGATCTTTGTATCTTTGTAATGAATAGCTGTATTCTTGGATAAAATAGTGATACCACGCTCACGCTCAATATCATTGGAGTCCATGACACGTTCCTGAACTTCCTGATTTTCGCGGAATACACCGCTCTGTTTCAGAAGCTGGTCAACCAGAGTTGTTTTACCATGGTCAACGTGGGCGATAATGGCTACGTTACGGACATCTTCACGTTTTGTTCTCATAAAATGATTTTCCTTTCCTCTTTAAGCTTTGAATGGGTAACTGTTCGGCACACTGGCTGAACAGTTACCGGAATTGTTAATATTCATGTGTTATCAGCAGGATTATCTTGCTGCAAAAGCATTTTTCAAGCACGATATAATCTTGCAGATGAATTTGTTCCTATTATTATGTGTTTTTTTCTTCAATAAGTTACCCGAATTTTCAGTTTACCACATTTTCGCCAGATTACAAGGTGTTAAAATAATTTTTTTTATTTTTGCAGATTCTGGTTCTAAATGAGAATGCCTGTACATAACCTTATAAAGAACAATACAAGGTACAGAGGAGCATATGTAGGATCGCTGAAAAAGCAGAGACGATTTACGGTCTGTACTGCAGGCAGGGATTCTGACACAGGTGCTCTACAGGGAAGGAGAACCACATTATGGCAGATAAAATTATTGAAAACAATCAGGTATCTATGATGGGCAAAATTGCAGCAGGCTTTACATTCAGTCATCAGGTCTTTGGAGAAGGCTTCTATATGACTGAGCTGCTGGTCAAAAGGCTCAGTGATTCGGAAGACAGGATTCCGGTGATGGTTTCTGAACGGCTGGTGGATGTAACGCAGGATTATATCGGAGAATATGTGGAAATCCATGGACAGTTCCGCTCATATAACCGCCATGAGGAGAAGCACAACCGTCTCGTGCTTTCAGTATTCAGCAGAGAACTGAAGTTTGTGGAAGAAGAGGATGAAACAGTTCCGGTAAATCAGATTTTTCTGGACGGATATATCTGTAAGCCTCCGGTGTACCGTAAAACTCCTCTTGGAAGAGAAATTGCGGATGTGCTGTTGGCAGTAAATCGTCCGTATGGAAAATCAGATTACATACCATGCATCTGCTGGGGCAGAAATGCCCGCTATGCATCTGCGTTTGAGGTTGGCGGTCATGTCCTGATCTGGGGACGTATCCAGAGCAGAGAATATATGAAACGGATCGGGGAAAATGAAACAGAGAAGAGAGTTGCGTATGAAGTATCTGTAAGCAAGCTGGAATATATGGAATAATTCCATTGCCGCAGGCAATTTGGAATGAATTTTGGCCACGTTACTGTGAACGGAGTGAACAGTAACGATTACTGTAAACAGTAACACTTGCAATTCTTCATAAACTGCGGTAATATAAGCGTATTCAGATAACTATGGCAGCCTGCTGTTCCACGAAGCATTCCGGCGTGAATATGCCGGAAGCTCATCGCAGAAGTCGAAAACAGACTGCTGTTTATCATGTCTGTAATGACACAGAGAAGAAGGTACAATTTCAATAACGATAAGAGGAATTGTTTGTTATGGAAAAAGAATTTACAGAGGTTTACTGTGGCGGGGGAAAGGGAAAGACAACTCTGGCGATCGGTCAGTGTCTGAGAGCTTCTGCACAGGGTAAAAGCGTCATTATTATTCAGTTTCTGAAAGGAAGAGAGCGCAGGGAACTGGATTTTCTGGAGGAACTGGATAATCTGGATATTAAGATATTCCGTTTTGAGAAGCATGATGAAGGATATGAGGAGCTGAATGAGCAGGAGAAGGCAGAGGAGAAAACCAATATTCTCAATGCTTTGAATTTTGCGCGCAAAGTGATCGCAACGCAGGAATGCGATTTTCTGCTCCTGGATGAGATTCTTGCACTTCCGGATTATGGGATCACTACTGCAGAGGCAATCGGTGATATCCTGAAGATGAAGGACGAGAGTATGCATATTTTGCTTACGGGACGGACGTTACCGGACAGCCTGCGTAAATATGCAGACAGCATAACTACACTGACAACAGAGATTGTATAAGGTGTATAAAACCTGATTATTGTTTATGAATGGACAGTAATCTGTATGGAAATTACAGAAGAATAAAGGAGGAAGGCAAATGGCAATTTTTAAAGGTGCAGGTGTTGCAATCGTAACCCCTATGTATGAAGATGGCAAGGTTAATTATGATAAACTGGAGGAACTTCTGGAGTATCAGATTGCAAACAGTACAGATGCGATCATTATCTGCGGAACAACAGGAGAATCATCAACGATGACGCATGGAGAGCATCTTAAGACAATTAAGTTTGCAATCGACAAGGTAAACAAACGTGTTCCGGTCATCGCAGGTACAGGTTCCAACTGTACGGAAACTGCAATTATGATGTCAAAGGAGGCTGCTTCTTACGGTGCAGATGCACTTCTTATAGTGACTCCATATTATAACAAGGCGACTCAGAAAGGATTGATCGCTCATTATACAGCTATTGCAGAGGCAGTTCCGGAAACACCGATCATTATGTACAATGTTCCGAGCCGTACAGGTTGTAACATTCAGCCTGCAACAGCAGTAGCTCTGGCTAAAAATGTTAAGAATATTGTTGGTATCAAAGCAGCAAGCGGAGATCTTTCACAGATTGCAACCATGATGTCCATGGCTGATGGCTGCATTGAACTCTACTCCGGAAATGATGATCAGGTACTTCCGATCCTTTCACTTGGCGGACTTGGAGTAATTTCCGTACTTTCTAATGTAGCTCCTAAGGAAACACATGATATGGTTATGAAATTCCTTGAAGGAGATACAAAGGGTGCAGCAGAAATCCAGTTAAAGGCAATCCCGTTAATTCATGCACTGTTCAGTGAAGTAAACCCGATTCCGGTGAAAGCAGCCCTGAATCTGATGGGTAAAGAAGTGGGACCACTTCGTATGCCATTATCCGAGATGGAAGATGCAAACAAGGCAAAACTTGCAGAAGAACTGAAGAATTTCGGAATTAAACTTGCATAAATATAACCGCAGGATTGTTCGGAAAATCAACTTGCCGATATACTGGAATTGAGAGGAATAGACAAATGGTAAAGATTATTATGCATGGCTGTAACGGTCACATGGGTCAGGTAATCTCCGGACTTGTGGAGAAGGATCCGGATGCTGAGATCGTAGCAGGTATCGATGTGGCAGATCAGGGAAAGAACAGCTACCCTGTATATACAAATATGGAAGAATGTCAGGTAGAGGCAGATGCCCTTATCGACTTCTCTTCTGCAAAAGCAACAGATGCACTTCTTGCTTACTGTGAGAAACGCAAACTCCCGGTTGTATTATGTACAACCGGTTTAAGCGAGGAGCAGCTCGCAAAGGTGGAAGAGACATCTAAGAATGTCGCAGTTCTGAAATCTGCAAATATGTCTCTTGGAATCAATACTCTGATGAAACTGCTTCAGGATGCGGCAAAGGTTCTGGCAACAGCAGGATTTGACATGGAGATTGTTGAGAAGCATCACAGACTGAAACTGGATGCACCAAGCGGAACAGCACTTGCACTGGCTGACAGTATTAATGAGGCAATGGATAACCAGTATCATTATATCTATGACCGCAGCCAGAGACGTGAGATGCGGGATGATAAGGAAATCGGTATCTCAGCAGTCCGCGGTGGAACAATCGTAGGAGAACACGAAGTGATCTTCGCAGGTCCGGATGAAGTGATCGAATTTAAGCATACTGCATATTCCAAAGCTGTATTTGGAAAGGGTGCTGTTGAAGCTGCGAAATTCCTTGCAGGCAAACCGGCAGGAAGATATGATATGAGCGATGTTATCAGTGCAAAATAATCAGGAATGCAGTAAAAATTGATAACTGGTAATTTTCAGTATCTTCATAGCAGTGAAATAAAATATATAAAAGGAAAGTGTATCTGATGTTTCAGAACACTTTCCTTTTTTGTAATATTGGCCTGTATGCTGCTATAATAATTCTGATCAATGATTATATGCGTAAGTCAGCAATGTTCTGGAATCCTGCCAGCGGGCAGAAGATGAATCTGCACCCAGGACAACAGAAATATAGGTGTTTCCCCTTGCGGAATAAGAAAGTCCGACAAAACAATAGCCTGCTTTGTTGGTATAGCCTGTTTTCATACCCTGAACTCCCGGAACATTGCCGAGCAGGGCGTTGGTAGTGCCGATAGAATAGCTTCTGCCGGTGTTGAGATTAGAGAAAGAATAATAGCCGGTGCTCACCAGTTTGCGGAACATAGGCTTTTTGATCGCATACTGGGCAATTTTTGCCAGGTCAGAAGCTGTTGTGTAATGGTTATACCCTGCATCCAGACCATTTGGGGTTGCGAAATGTGTATTCGTACATCCGATCTCTGCTGCTTTTTTATTCATTAATTTAACAAACTTTGCAGTGGAACCGCTGACGTGTTCGGCAATGGCAACTGCGGTGTCGTTGTGGGAGGGAAGCATCAGGGAATAAAGCAGATCTTTCAGATAAAATATTTCTCCTGCATTTGCATAAAGCTTGCTGGGTTCAATAGATGCTGCGTAAGGGGAGAACTTTACTTTTTCGTTTAATTTGCAGTTTTCAAGTGCAAGGATACAGGTCATAATCTTGGTTGTGCTGGCGTTGGCATGAGCAACATTTTCATTTTTGCCATAAATAATCTGACCGGTATCTGCATTCATGAGAAGTGCACAGTCAGAGGAAAGGGAATAATTTAATCCGGTGTGGGTGACAGTACCATTCTGGTTAAAGTAATAGTAAGTTCCCTTGATCTTGTGTTTTCCTGTAACTGCTTTTCCGTCTTTGCCAAAATAGTATTTCTTTCCGGATTTGTCAGTGTACCATCCGGTAACCATGGCACCGTCTTTACCGACATAGTAATAATTTCCTTTATATTTGATAAGAGAATTCTTTATCAGATATCCCTGAGATCTGGTTCCGAAATAATAATTTTTGCCTTTGATCGTATGCCAGCTGCACCAGCGGTGTCCGAGTTTGTTAAAATAATAGGTCTTTTTGTCAATTTTCAGAAATACATTTTTGGCGATGGTTTTATCATCATAGCGGTAAATCCAGTAATCGCCGTCTTTTACAAATTTTCCCGATGCTGCGATATCAGGTTTTTGAAGTGTGGATGCATAGATAGTAGAAACACTGCAGGTAAACAGCAGGAAAAGTGCAGCCAGAAATATGAAAACAGAGCTGCGAAGTGAATGGTTCCTTTTTCTTTTCATGATAACCTCCTGTAAATATGAGTTATAGATATTCCGTAAAATACTGCAGTCAATCCATCTCATTAATGAGTGAAATCCTGCTATGGCAACTTGTCGGTACGCTAGATTGTAGGAGTATATATGTACGGAGTAATCTGTTTTGTATTATTTAAATCATAGCATGAAAAGTAAATTTTTTCCAGAATAGTATTAAGTTTTTGGTACATATTAAAAACATAATATAAAAACATGAAAAGACGGAGAGGTTCTGCTGCATGGACCGGCAGAATGCTTTCCGGGAACAGGAGATGAATATGGGAATAAAGGTAAAAAAGATTCTGACAGGTACAGCACTTATTATGTCACTGTGCATGTTCACAGCATGTGGGAATGCAAATAAAGCAGCTGATGAGGCAGACACAAACGAAGAAAATATGACGGATAATAAGACAGCAAACGATGATAACATGGAAAATAACGCAGGAGAAAACAATACAAATGGAAATAGCACATCAGGAAACAATGCGGCAGATAAAAATGTAAATAATGGTGGAACCGTCACAGACAATGGAACTGCCGCAGAGGATGAAGCTGCAGAAAATGAGACAAAACAGAATAGCAATGCAACAGATAACACTGCAACAGATAACACTGCAGATAATACCAGAATTGATGAAAACAACAACGGTGACGGCACAGTATCCGGTGAACTGGGAAACAGCGTCAAAGATCTGGGCGAAGGGGTAGGTAATGCTGTAGAAGATGTGGGGGATGCTGTTGGCAATGCGGCAGAAGGAAGATAGACATCAGGAATAATTTATGGTATTATCGTGTTAAATCGGTAAAATTTAAATAGTGTACTCCCTAAGTTTTTATTGCATTTGTTTTTGCATCTAACTATAGCAATCATTGTAAATAATGCATATTGATTCAGCTCATCAGAGCGTGAAATCTGTTACTGTGAACGGAGTGAACAGTAACTGAAATCCTGCGTCAGCACGCCTGCAGATATCTTCCTTGTCTTTCGCACTCTGCTGAACTGTCTCAAATGCATTAATTTAAGAGGCTTGCTATAAGTACAAAAAGATTCTGAGAGTACATATAACGGATATGGAGGTATGGATTTTATGAAATTTCGCCCATGTATTGATATACATAATGGAAAAGTAAAGCAGATTGTAGGTGGGAGCCTTACGGACGTACAGGATCAGGCAAGTGAGAATTTTGTATCTGAGCAGGATGCATCTTTCTATGCAGAATTATATAAAAAGGCAGGGATAAAAGGAGGACATGTAATTCTGTTAAATGGTCATGACTCCCCATACTATGAATCAACAAAAGAACAGGCGATTCTTGCATTACATACTTATTCGGGAGGATTACAGATCGGCGGAGGAGTGAACCCGGAAAATGCAGGGGAATATCTTAGTGCAGGTGCCAGTCATGTAATCGTTACATCTTATGTATTTAAAGATGGAAGGATTTCCTGGGAAAATCTGAACAAAATGAAAGAGACTGTGGGAAAAGAGAAACTGGTTCTTGACCTGAGCTGTCGCAGAAAAGATGGAAAATACTATATTGTGACAGACCGCTGGCAGAAATTTACAGATGTCACTATGACACTGGATATTATGAAAGAACTGGGAAGTTACTGCGATGAGTTTCTGGTCCATGCAGTAGATGTGGAGGGAAAGGCACGCGGAGTTGAAACAGAACTTGCATCTCTGCTGGGGGAGTATAAAGGAAATCCGGTTACTTACGCAGGTGGAGTTGGCTCCATGAAGGATATTGAGGATCTGCGAAAATATGGAAAAGACAGACTGGATGTCACAGTAGGCAGTGCATTGGATCTTTTTGGCGGAAATATTTCATTCTCAGAACTGATTAAACTTTAACTAATTTTTATAGTAATCTCAGGAATCACAGTGAAAATGTACAGAACAATTACAGAATTTTTGCTATTTCCCCATAATGACAAAGGAACTTTAAAGTTATTTCTGAAGTAAACAGAAAAAATGTGAAATTTTAATAAAATAGTGTTAAAATTCAAAAATGTGTGTTATAATAGGTTCATCAAACAGCAAAGGGGATGGAAGCATGAAGTTTATCATCAGCGGAAAAAATATTACAGTTACAGAAGGTCTTAAGACAGCAGTCCAGGACAAGCTCAGTAAACTGGAAAGGTATTTCACTCCTGACACCGAAGTTGTAGTAACTTTAAGTGTTGAAAAAGAAAGACAGAAAATTGAAGTGACAATCCCTGTAAAAGGAAATATCATTCGTTCCGAACAGGTAAGCAATGACATGTATGTATCAATCGATTTGGTAGAGGAAGTCATTGAACGTCAGCTTCGCAAGTACAAAAATAAAATCGTAGACAAACAGCAGGCAGCAGCCAACTTCCAGAAAGCATATCTGGACAAGGACTACGATGAGGATGAAGAAGTTAAGATCATCCGTACCAAGAAATTCGGAATCAAACCAATGTATCCGGAAGATGCATGCGTACAGATGGAACTGCTCGGACATAATTTCTTTGTATTCTACAATGCAGAGACAGAGCAGGTAAATGTAGTTTACAAACGTAAAGGCAATACTTACGGTCTGATCGAACCGGAATTCTAAATCTGCTTATAAGATCAAAAATATGAAACATAGACAGCCATAAAAAAGTTTTCATAAAGAAAAGCTTCCTTACAGAGAGACAAAATGCCACCCTGTAAGGGAGCTTTTTTGTCAGGAAAAATATATACCTTTAGCGCATAAGGAATGCTTTGACGCAGTGGCCTAAATATGTTAAAATATCAAAAGATATTATGAAATTTGTAACTGATCAGCAGTTAAAAAATTACAAGTTGAAATTCATTCCGGATTGCCTGCGGCAATGGAATATTGACTTGTATATTCTGTTGGAATGGATTGCTGAAGAATAGTTACCGAAATTTTATAAATGAAGAAGTGTAAAAAGAAGGAAGGAGCACAAAAATCATGAGAAAAGCCGGAGTATTAATGCCAGTTTCCGCACTTCCGTCCCGTATTGGTGCCGGAGAACTTGGAGAATCTGCATTCCAATTTATCGAGTTATTAAAGGAGAATCATGTAAAGATATGGCAGATACTGCCACTGAATCCGGTTGGCTATGGTAATTCCCCATACCAGCCATATTCCTCCTGTGCAGGGGATGAGTTGTATATCAGTCTTGATGCGCTTGCAGAGGAAGGTCTGTTAAAGGAACATCCAAAGGAATTTCAGGAGAGAGCTACAAGAGTAGATTATGAGGCTGTCCGCCAGTACAGAGAGCCTTTCTTAAGAACTGCGTTTGATGTTTTTACAGGGAAAAAGGGACAGGAAGAAACAGCATATAAAAAATTTGCTTCACAGGAATGGGTATATGAGTATGGTGTGTTCCGCGCATTAAAGAAAGCAAATAACGGAGAATGCTGGAATGACTGGCCGGAAGAATATAGAACCTGGCCGGAGAACAGACAGAAGTTACCGGCAGAGGTGGAGACAGAGGCGCAGTATCAGATGTTTCTTCAGTATATTTTCTACACACAGTGGATGAAGGTGAAGAAGGCTGCAAACGATGCTGGAATCCAGATTATGGGAGATGTTCCTTTCTATGTGGGACAGGATTCTGTAGACGTATGGGGTGGAAAAGATAACTTTCTTCTTGATACAGATGGACGTCCGATCTTCATCGCCGGAGTACCGCCTGATTATTTCAGTGCTACAGGGCAGAGATGGGGAAATCCGATCTATGACTGGGAGCATATGAAGGAACAGGATTACAGATTCTGGGTGGACAGGATCGGCTATAGCAACAAATTGTTTGATATTATAAGGATCGACCATTTCCGGGCATTTGATACATACTGGAAAATTCCGGCAGACTGCCCGACTGCTATTGACGGTGAATGGATCGAGGCACCGGGATATGAGGTCATTGATACACTTCAGAAAGAAATTCCGGGATTAGATCTGGTAGCAGAGGATCTGGGGCTGCTTCGTCCGGAGGTTCTGATGCTGAAAGATCATTATCATCTGAAGGGAATGAAGATTCTGATCTTCTCCATAGAAACAGGTGGAAAATATGCCCGAGATACCTTCCATGATGTGGAAAACATGATTTTTTACACAGGAACGCATGACAATGATACGATCATGCAGTGGTATGGAAATATGAGTGCCGCAGCCAGAAGAAAAATCCGCAGGATGTTAAAGAAGGCGGGAGCATCACAGGGCTCTGTCAAGGACAGATTCCTGCAGTATACCATGCAGAATCAGGCAGAATATGCGATCATTCCGTTGGCAGATATTCTTGGACTTGGAAAAGAGGGCCATATCAACACACCGGGAACCATTGGTTCTCCGAACTGGGAGTGGCATTTACCGGATTTTATACAGGCCAAAAAGGAACTGCAGAAATTTGGCAGACTGATCGTGGATACAAAGCGATAAATTTTGGTGACTCCGTAATTTTCTTGGTTTGTTCATGAAAAATTCATTGTTTTCCATAACGGAAAGTGTTAGAATATATAAGTATTGTGTATTATAGTAAGCGTTTGTAATGTTCGCATGCTGCTGACATGTCTGCTGTGGACGGAGTGAACAGAAATTATTCCGCACAGTAGCAATTGTTATATGGCAGCAATGCTTGTATAAAAAAGAAATAAACAGGAGTAAAACCTAATATGAATATGTTTTCAAAAGTATTCGGGACCCGCAGCCAGCGAGAGGTTAAGCGTATCATGCCTCTGGTTGAGAAAATCGAGAGCCTGCGCCCGGACATGCAGAAATTAAGTGACGAGGAACTTAGAGGAAAAACAAGAGAATTTAAGAAACGTCTTGAAGAGGGAGAGACACTGGATGATCTGCTTCCTGAGGCATTTGCGGTTGTACGTGAAGCCGGCAAGCGTGTTCTTGGGATGGAACATTTCCGTGTGCAGCTCATCGGTGGTATCATTCTCCATCAGGGACGTATCGCAGAGATGAGAACAGGTGAAGGTAAAACACTTGTCGCCACACTTCCGTCATATTTAAATGCACTGGAAGGCAAAGGTGTGCATGTCGTAACAGTCAACGATTACCTGGCTAAACGAGATGCGGAAGAAATGGGAAAGATCCATGAGTTTCTTGGCCTGACAGTCGGTGTTGTTTTAAATGATATGAAGCAGGATGAGCGTCGTGCTGCATACAACTGTGATGTTACCTATGTTACGAACAACGAACTTGGTTTCGATTATCTGCGTGACAACATGGTTATCTATAAAGAACAGCTGGTACAGAGAGATCTGCACTACTGTATCATCGATGAGGTCGACTCCATTCTCATCGACGAGGCACGTACCCCTCTGATCATTTCAGGACAGAGCGGTAAGTCAACCAAGTTATACGAGGCCTGCGATATCCTTGCTCAGCAGTTAGAGCGCGGTGAAGCCAGCCATGAGATGACCAAGATGGCAGCCATCATGGGTGAAGAAGTTATCGAGACAGGTGACTTCGTTGTAAATGAGAAAGATAAGATCGTAAACCTTACAGAGCAGGGCGTTCATAAGGTTGAGAAATTTTTCCATATTGAAAACCTGGCAGATCCGGAGAATCTGGAGATTCAGCATAATATTACACTTGCACTTCGTGCCCATAACCTGATGCATAAGGATCAGGATTATGTAGTTAAAGATGATGAAATCCTTATTGTTGATGAATTCACCGGACGTATCATGCCGGGACGCCGTTACTCAGATGGTCTTCATCAGGCAATCGAAGCGAAAGAGCATGTTAAGATTAAACGTGAGAGCAAGACTCTCGCAACCATCACTTTCCAGAACTTCTTTAATAAATATGATAAGAAGGGTGGTATGACCGGTACAGCTGTCACAGAGGAGAAAGAATTCCGTGATATCTATGCAATGGACGTTGTAGAGATCCCGACTAACAGACCGGTTATCCGAGTTGACCATGAAGATGCTGTTTATATGACAAAGAAAGAGAAATTCAACGCAGTTGTCAATGCTGTAGTGGAAGCTCATGCGAAACAGCAGCCTGTACTGGTCGGTACCATTACGATTGAAACTTCCGAGCTTCTCAGCCGTATGCTGAAGAGACAGGGAATCAAACATAATGTATTGAATGCCAAGTTCCATGAACTTGAGGCAGAGATTGTCTCACAGGCAGGTCAGGCAGGAGCAGTTACGATCGCCACTAACATGGCTGGTCGTGGTACAGATATCAAGCTGGATGATGTGGCAAGAAATGCAGGTGGTCTGATGATCATCGGTACAGAACGTCATGAGTCCAGACGTATTGATAATCAGCTTCGCGGACGTTCCGGACGTCAGGGAGATCCGGGTGAATCCCGTTTCTATATTTCCCTGGAAGATGACCTGATGCGTCTGTTCGGTTCTGAGAGACTGATGAAGATCTTTACATCTCTTGGTGTTGCAGAGAATGAACAGATTGAGCACAAGATGCTTTCCAATGCAATTGAGAAAGCTCAGGAGAAGATTGAGTTTAACAACTTTGGTATCCGTAAGAATCTTCTTGATTATGACCAGGTAAACAATGAACAGCGTGAGATCATCTACAAAGAACGTCGTCAGGTTCTCGACGGTGAGAATATGCGTGAAGCAATCTATAAGATGATCCAGGATACAGTGGATACTTATGTTGATATGTGTTTCTCTGATGATGTAGATTCTGAAGAGTGGGATCTGAATGAATTTAACGGTGTTCTTACTCCGATCATTCCGATCAGACCGCTTACAGCTGAGAGTGTAAAAGGCAAGAAACGTGATGAGATCAGACATGAACTGAAAGAAGAGGCAGTGAAGCTCTATGAAGAAAAAGAAGCAGAGTTCCCGGAACCGGAGCAGCTTCGTGAATTAGAGCGAGTTGTACTTCTGAAATGCATTGACAGCAAGTGGATGGATCACATTGATGATATGGAAATCCTTCGTCAGGGTATCGGACTTGCTGCTTATGGACAGAGAGATCCGGTTGTTGAATATAAAATGAGTGCATTTGATATGTTCAACGAGATGATCACATCCATTCAGGAAGATACTCTTCGTATGCTGTACCATGTACATGTAGAGCAGAAGATCGAGCGTGAACAGGTAGCTAAAGTTACCGGAACAAACAAGGATGACAGTGCCGGTCCTAAGAAACCGGTTCAGAGAAAAGAAATCAAAGTATATCCGAACGATCCCTGCCCATGTGGAAGCGGTAAGAAATACAAACAGTGCTGTGGACGTAAGAATAAGGCCTGACTCGTTTATCTCAGTTGAGAAGATTCCCATTTCTGTAAGTGGTGAGTTCATTACTACAGAGCGGGCAGTAATGATTTTGTAAACAGAACATTGTGAGCAGATCATGTCTGCTGCAAAATAAAAGGGCTGAATCATGAGGCCCTTTTATCGTGCGCAAAAACACGTTAGCGCGTTGAATTGGCAGATTGTGAATATCTGTCTGAACTGTTCAGTACATCCACAGCTATGTGATTATGATTGATGAACAGTCACATAACAATTCCATAAAGGGGGAAAAACAGTATGAAAAGAGAGTCTTTCGGCTCACGCCTTGGTTTTATCCTGGTGTCAGCAGGATGTGCCATCGGTATTGGAAACGTGTGGAAGTTTCCGTATATCTGCGGGGCATATGGAGGCGCGGCCTTTATCCTGATCTACTTATGTTTTCTGGTTATTCTCGGTATTCCGGTTCTGGTAGCAGAATTTGCGGTAGGACGGGGAAGCCACACAAGTGTTGCGAAATGTTTTGACAAACTGGCACCTGCAGGAAGCGGCTGGAAGCCATTGAAATTTATTGGTATTATTGGATGTTATATGTTGATGATGTTTTACACAACAGTAGGAGGATGGATGATCTACTATTGTGTGAAGAGTCTGCGGGGAGATTTCGTTGGAGCGACTCCGGAAGCAGTAACACAGTCTTTTTCCGATATGCTGGGAAATGCACCGACGATGATGTTATGGATGGTGATCATCTGTCTGATCGGATTTGCAGTCTGTTTCATGGGATTGCAGAATGGTATTGAAAAAATCTCCAAAGTAATGATGAGTGCACTGCTTATCATTATGGTGATCCTTGCGGTTCATTCAGTAATGATGGAAGGCGCGGGAGAAGGAATCAGCTTCTATCTGATTCCTGATTTTCAGAAGATTAAGGAAGCAGGAGTTGGTAATGTAGTATTTGCGGCATTGAGTCAGTCATTCTTTACATTATCCATTGGTATTGGTGCCATGCTGATCTTCGGAAGTTATCTGGACAAATCCAGAAGCCTTACCGGAGAGGCGGTAAGCATCACCGTACTCGATACTTTTGTTGCGCTGACAGCAGGATTTATCATTATTCCGGCATGCTTCTCCTATGGAATCCAGCCGGATGCAGGTCCAAGCCTTATCTTTATCACTCTGCCCAATATTTTTGCAAAGATGAGCGGAGGGGCTTTGTGGGGAAGTCTGTTCTTCCTGTTTCTGACATTTGCTGCGGTTTCAACGATCATTGCTGTATTTGAGAACCTGATCGTGTTTAATATGGAACTGTTTGGCTGGAACCGTAAAAAGAGTGTTGTTGTCTGCGCAGTTCTTGTTGTGATCTTAAGCATTCCATGTGTGCTTGGATTCAATGTACTTTCCGGATTCCAGCCATTCGGAGATGGAAGCAACATCATGGATCTGGAAGACTTTATTGTTTCTAATAACCTTCTTCCTCTTGGAAGTCTTGGTTACCTTCTGTTTTGTACCAGAAAGAACGGATGGGGATGGGACAATTTCATTGCAGAGGTGAATGCCGGTACAGGCATGAAATTCCCGAAATGTCTGAAAAATTATGTTGCCTATGGAATTCCGGCGATTATCATTGTGATCTATCTGAAAGGTTACTATGATAAATTTGCAGGTCTGGGAACAGCAGCACTGGCCGGATGGATGATCGTGGCACTGGTACTGCTGGGATTCGTATTCTACTGTGCGACAGCGAAGAAGAAAGTGAAACAGTAAGCGGAGCGCGAATATCTGCCCGACCTGAGAACAATAAAAGATGTAATTATGTCTGAGAAGAAAGATTCTTTCAGACATGGTTACATCTTTTTTGTGTTATGGAATTGTTGTGTAAAGGTAGTGGATGCATTATTTTAGAGGATTGCTATAATGAGGCAGTTCTTCGCTGGGGTTGGTTTTGAACTGTTTACGGTATGCCCGGGAAAAAGTGCTGTATTCTGCGAACCCGCTTTCCTGTGCTGCTTTTGTCACAGGCATTCCATTTGAGATCAGAGTACGTGCCATAAGAAGCCGCTTGTTTACAATATAATTATGAAGGGTATAGCCGGTTTCTTGTTTGAATTTCCGCATCAGATGGTACTTGCTTACATAATATCTGGCAGAAAGCGTTTCTACAGATAGATCTTCTTTCAGATTGTGGTTGATATACTGAAGGATACTGGCAATCTGCGAGTCAAAGGTGTAGGATTTTTTATCAAAAATGTACTGCTTTTCCAGAAAGATACGGTTCAGATAAACCATAAACTGGAGAAAAAGTGACTGTGTCAGGATTTCTCTTCCATATTCATCGGATTTTGCAGAATTTTCCAGCTCAAACAGGATGTCTTTCATCTTTTCCTGAAGAGCAGAGTTCAGACGTACCAGATTATAGCTTCGGTCATTTGCTTTCTGGAAGCATTTCAGCAGTTCCTGCCAGGGAATATCGTTTTGGATCCAGAGAATAAAACGTTCATATGGAACAGATGGATCAATCTCCGGGCGGTGGATGGCATGGCGGTTTACCAGAAGAATGTCCCATGGTTTCAGTTGATAAGCTTTTCCTTCTATATGATAAGCAGCCTTGCCGGAGATGAAGATAACTACCTTGTGAAAATCATGATAATGGTAAGAGAATTCCTTTCTGGTCTGGTCTTTAAGATGAAAAAGTCGGAATTGTTCGTTCAGGTATCCTGTTTTTTCTGTCTGATAGAACTGTTCTGATAATAACATATCTGCCTCCGATATCTGCAATGATTATTTAATCGAATCAAGCAAGTCCCCTGTGGAGATTGTGAAAAGAAATAAGCAGTGGAAAGCAATAAGCGGAGGGAAAAGTTTGATTCATGGTATAATCATATCATTTAATGCGTAAATGTACAATTATTACTAAGAATGTAACAAATAGTAACGAATATATTTTATAATTTCTGAGAAAATATGCTACAAAGATATTGACATTATTACACGATAATAGTATCATGCAATTACAAAGTAATCGTAAAAACTTTGTAACTATTTCGAAATAGGGTAAAGAAATAGAAAACTGAACAGAGAGGAGCGATGCTGCTGTAAGGCTGTTATATCAGAGAACTGATATAATGGTCTTTTTTGTAATACCTACAGAGCATTTTTTGCAATGTTTTAAGCATTTTACTCTATATACATGGTAAAAACAATAAAATATAATGAATATAAAGTCAGGATGTGATATGAGAAAATTACCTGACACAAAATTTAACCGAATCAAGTAAGTCCCCTGCTTCAATTGCGAAGAGCAATAAGCAGTGGGTGGGGACTCAGACAAGTGGCGAAGTGAGTTGGAAAGATTGCCCGACAATTGATTATCAATGCAGATACAAAAGCGGGAAGTATCCGGGATTATAAATCAGAAGGAGAGATATGGTTATGGCAAATACAATTATTATGAATAAATATCAGGGACTTGGAAACGATTATCTGATTCTTGATCCGAAGAAAAATCAGGTACAGCTTCAGGGAAAGAAGATTGCACTTCTCTGCCAGAGAGGATTTGGGCTTGGCGCTGACGGTGTGCTTTATGGACCGGTAGAAATTGATGGGAAATTGGGTGTGCGTATTTTTAACGCAGACGGAAGTGAATCTGCCATCAGTGGAAACGGCGTGCGTATTTTTGCCAAATATCTGATGGATAATGGATATATTACTGAGAAAAAATTTGACATTGAAACTATGTCAGGCACGATTCATGTGGAATGCCTGAACAGCCGGGCAACGGAATTTAAAGTAAACATAGGAAAACCATCTTTTATCTCCAGCGATATCCCTGTTTCCGGTGAAGTTCGTGAAGTAATTAAGGAGAATTTCGTATTCCATGGAAAAGAATACAAGGCTACCTGCCTGACAGTTGGTAATCCACACTGCATTATTTTTACAGACAATGTAAGTGCAGAAGCTGTAAAGAATCTGGGACCTTATGTGGAGAATGCAGATGAATTTCCGGAGAGAATGAACCTGCAGATCTGCCGTCAGGTCGACAAGGGAAATCTGGAGATTGAAATCTGGGAAAGAGGCTCCGGATATACAAAGGCTTCCGGAACAGGAAGCTGTGCGGCAGCAGCGGCAGCCTATAAGCTGGGGCTGGTAGAATCCCGTATTAATGTAAATCAGCCGGGCGGAATGATACAGATCGATATGGAAGAGGACGGAACCATCTATATGACAGGAACAGTGGGATATATTGCAGATATCAGTGTTGCAGAGAGCTTCTTCTCGTAAATTATACAGGCTTTATGCGCAATTCAGTGTAAAGTATGATTACCCACAGTGTGAAATGTAACGATAAATGATCATTTCACACTGTGGGTAATTCTTTGTTTGTAATTTGCTTAAAGATATGGTATTATTTTAAACGAATTATTTATCAGGACTGCTATAATCTATAGCAATTCAGTCGGTTATCCACAGGGAGTCCGACAGAGAATATTTATAATAAGAAAGTGGGTGAAGCTGTGGTTGAATTAGACCAGTTCAAGAGCATTCTTGCGACTTATACAGAACCATTAGTGGAAGTGAGGGATTCACTTTGACCTGGCTAACAAAGAGCAGAAGGTCGAAGAATTAGAGCGCGAAATGGAAGCGCCTGATTTCTGGGATGATGCAGAAGTTTCCCAGAAGAAAATGAAAGAATTAAAAGACATGAAAGATGATATGGAGACCTATCAGAATCTGGTTACACAGATGGAAGATATGGAAACCATGATCGAGATGGGATATGAGGAGAACGATCCTGCACTGATTCCTGAGATTCAGGAAATGCTGGATGAGTTTCAGAAGGATTTTGACAATATCCGTATCAAGACACTTCTTTCCGGAGAATATGACAGTGAGAATGCTATCATTAAGTTGAATGCAGGTGCAGGCGGAACAGAGGCCTGTGACTGGTGCGGTATGCTTTACCGTATGTACAGCCGTTGGGCAGATAAGAAAGGATTTACCCTGGAAGTGTTGGATTATCTGGACGGCGATGAGGCAGGTATCAAATCGGTTACTTTCCAGGTAAACGGAACAAATGCTTACGGTTATCTGAAATCAGAGAAGGGAGTTCACCGTCTGGTGCGTATTTCTCCTTTCAATGCAGCAGGTAAGCGACAGACATCTTTTGTATCCTGTGATGTTATGCCGGATATCAAGAAGGATCTGGATGTAGAGATCAATGACGATGAGATCCGTATTGATACTTATCGAAGCAGTGGTGCCGGCGGTCAGCATATTAACAAGACATCATCTGCCATCCGTATCACACATTATCCTACCGGAATCGTGGTACAGTGTCAGAATGAACGTTCTCAGCACATGAATAAAGATAAAGCCATGCAGATGCTGAAAGCCAAGCTGTATCTTCTCAAGCAGCAGGAGGCAGAGGAAAAACTCTCCGGTATCCGCGGTGAGGTGACAGATATCGGATGGGGAAATCAGATTCGTTCTTATGTTATGCAGCCATATACCATGGTAAAGGATCATCGTACAAACGAGGAGACCGGAAATGTGGATGCAGTGCTTGACGGAGGAATTGATATTTTCATCAATGCATATCTGAAATGGATCGCACTGAAGAAATAAAAGAATAAAAAAGGCTGTCTGAAATCAGGACAGCCTTTTTCGTGTGTGCGCCATAATGATTCTGCAGAATATATTTCTTGCGTATTTTTGTGTGGTGTGATAATATATCCAGTGTGTAAAAACAAATGTCTTTAAAGAACGGACAGGTAAATTGATATGCAGAAACCAGTAACAGAGAAAAAAAAATATTTTGTAGTGAGGGAACGAGCAGTTCCGGAAGTCCTGCTGAAGGTTGTGGAGGCAAAGAAGCTTCTGGACTCCGGCAAAGTGGATACTGTACAGGATGCAGCAGAGCGCACAGGAATCAGCAGAAGCTCTTTCTACAAATACAAAGATGATATTTTTCCATTTCATGAAGAGACAAGGGGAAAGACGATCACCTTTATTATCCAGATGGACGATGAACCGGGGCTTTTGTCGGTTGTCCTGCAGACGATTGCACGGTTTCATGGAAACATTCTCACCATTCATCAGAGTATTCCTATCAATGGGATTGCCACACTTACTCTGAGTGTGGACATTCTTCCGGGCGAGGGGGATGCAGAAGCAATGGTAGAGACGATTGAACAGAATGAAGGAATTCATTATCTGAAAATATTAGGCAGGGAGTAAAAGAAAATGATCAATGTAGCAATTTTAGGATATGGCACAGTTGGAAGCGGTGTATTTGAAGTATTAAATGAAAATAAAGAGAGCATTTCCAGACGTGCCGGACAGGAACTTCATGTAAAATATGTTCTGGATCTTCGTGATTTTCCGGGACAGCCGGTAGAGAAGGTTCTGGTCCATGATTATGAACAGATCGTCAGTGATCCGGAAGTAGATATTGTAGTAGAGGTTATGGGCGGTGTGGAGCCTGCTTATACTTTTGTAAAGAAGGCACTTCTGGCAGGAAAAAATGTCTGCACTTCCAATAAGGCTCTGGTTGCAAAGCATGGCCGCGAGCTGATGGATATTGCAAAGGAAAAGAGCATTAACTTCTTATTTGAAGCAAGCTGTGGCGGCGGAATCCCGATCATTCGTGTCATCAATTCTTCCCTTACAGGAGATGAGATTGACGAAGTAACAGGTATCCTGAACGGAACTACCAACTACATGCTTTATAAGATGAGCACAGAAGGCTGTGAATTTGACACTGTATTAAAGGAAGCACAGCAGAAGGGTTATGCAGAGGCAGATCCTACCGCCGACGTGGAAGGATACGATGCATGCCGTAAGATCGCAATCCTTTCCTCTCTTGCTTATGAGAGATATTTTGATTTTGAAGATATTTATACAGAGGGAATTACAAAGATCACACCTGAAGATATGGAGTATGCTGCGAAGCTTGGCAGAACCATCAAACTTCTTGGAACCAGCCGCAGACTGGCAGATGGAACCTGTTATGCAATGGTAGCACCGTTTATGCTCGGCCAGAACAGCCCTCTTTACAGTGTAAATGATGTGTTTAATGCAGTATTTGTACATGGAAATATGCTTGGAGATGCCATGTTCTATGGAAGCGGTGCAGGTAAACTGCCTACAGCAAGTGCTGTAGTTGGTGATATTGTGGATGCCGCAAAACATCTCCATGTTAACATTGTGACAAACTGGAACAGCACTCCGGCAGTACTGAAACCACTGGATGAAGTGACAGGAAGATTTTTTGTGAGAATTAAAAAAGAAGCAGCAGAAGAAGCGAAGAAGGTATTTGGTGATGTTGAGATCATCAGCCTGGGACAGCTTCCACAGGAATGTGCATTTATCACTGATGAAATGACACAGGGAGCATTTGAAGAGAAACTGGCTCAGATCGGAGATCAGGTACTTGCAAAGATTCGAGTTAAAGATTGATAAACTGACAGATTTCGTGTATCATATAGTGTGCCTGATAAGGTGGACACTGATACAATACTTCAGATAAATATTTGTACAGTGATTACTGTAAACAGAACAGGAAAGGGAAGATATGAGAATCTTCTCTTTCCTGTAAACTTATTATGGAGGAAGTAAAACAATGTTGATTGTCAAGAAATTTGGCGGTACATCGGTTGCAAATAAAGAACGTATCTTTAATGTTGCCAACCGCTGTATAGAAGAGTACAGAAAAGGAAATGACGTGGTTGTCGTTCTGTCCGCAATGGGGAAATATACGGATGAACTGATCACTATGGCAAGGGATGTCAATGAGAAACCGCCGAAAAGAGAGATGGATATGCTCTTTACCATCGGAGAACAGATGTCTGTTGCACTGATGGCAATGGCGATGGATAAACTGGGAGTTCCTGCGGTTTCCCTGAATGCTTTTCAGGTTTCCATGCATACGACAAGCAGTCATGGAAATGCACGTTTAAAAAGAATTGATACAGAGCGTATCAGAAGAGAGCTGGACAACAAAAAGATTGTAATAGTTACCGGTTTCCAGGGAGTTGACAAGTATGATGATTATACGACTCTTGGAAGAGGCGGTTCTGACACAACAGCGGTTGCTCTTGCGGCTGCTCTTCATGCAGATGCCTGTGAAATCTATACAGATGTAGATGGTGTTTACACAGCAGATCCGCGTAAGGTTCCGAAAGCAAGAAAGCTCAAAGAGATCACTTACGATGAAATGCTTGACCTTGCGACTCTCGGGGCAGGTGTGCTTCACAACCGTTCTGTGGAGATGGCGAAGAAATATGGCGTGCCGCTTGTGGTACGTTCAAGTTTAAACAACAGTGAAGGAACTGTGGTAAAGGAGGAAGTTACAGTGGAGAGAATGTTGATCAGCGGTGTTGCGCTGGATACAGATGCAGTGAGAATTGCGGTAATCGGATTAAAGGATGAGCCGGGTGTGGCTTTTAAATTATTTGATACCCTTGCGAAGAAGAATATTAATGTAGATGTGATCCTGCAGTCTATCGGACGTGCGGGCAGAAAGGACATTTCCTTCACAGTAGATGGAAATGATCTGGATGATGCAGTTGCAGTTCTGGATGCAAATCAGGCAAGACTTGGATTTGCAGAGCTTCATTCTGAGAGAAATATTGCGAAGCTTTCCATCGTAGGTGCAGGAATGATGAGTAATCCCGGAGTAGCAGCAAAGATGTTTGAGAGCCTCTATAATGAGGGCGTAAACATCAATATGATCTCTACATCCGAGATTCGTGTGACAGTTCTGATCAATGAAAAGGACGGCGTGCGCGCAATGAATGCAGTACATGATGCCTTTGGTCTGGCAGACTGATTTAGGAGAATTACATGACATCGAGACGTGAATTAAAAAACTATGCGAAGCAGGCCATGTCAGGAAAATATGGGATACTGATCCTGGCATTTGTTGCAGTTCAGGCACTGGCTCTGATCAGCAGCATGATATCCTCGGCTTTATTTCCGGGAGAGGAAACAATTGATATTGTGCTGTCGTATGCATTTACATTTATTCTGACTCTGCTGATCAATGTGGTCGCGGCAGGTATGAATTATATGTATCTGAATATTGCCAGAGGGAAAGTATATTCATTAAATGACCTGTTTTATTTTTACAGACATCATCCGGACAGAGTGATCGTTGCCGGATTTTTTATGGCAGTACTGAATCTGCTTACCATGCTGCCCTATACGATTTACAGTAATGCGAATCTTCCGGGTGAAGATGCTTCTGTGGAGGTGCTGATCACCTGGCTGTATACAGGTGTTGTTCTGATGATCGTTGGAATGATTGTTTATCAGATTCTGGTTATTCCTCTGGAGATGACTTATTATATTCTGTCAGATAAGCCGGAATTGAAAAGTACAGAGGCTATGAAAGAGAGTCTGGAGATGATGCATGGAAACTTCGGAAGATATCTGATGCTGAAGATAAGCTTTATCCCATTGATGTTTCTTTCTGTTTTTACATTCTATATTGCACTCTTGTGGATATTTCCATATATGGCCATGACAGAAGTAATGTTCTATCGTGATCTGACAGGGGAGCTTAAAGTGCAGAAAGAGGAAGAAGAACGTGTGGCACGAGACTATGTGAATCCCATGTTTGACAGCTATTCACAGAACGAACAGCCACAGGAAGATCAGACGCATCCGCAGCAGTTCTGGAGTGTGACAGGTGATTCATCAGTGGCTTCGGATGAGAACAAAGAAGTGCAGAATAATGCAGCAAGTGAGAATACCCAGGATAGTTTGTATGGTTCTGTGGAAAATAATAGAACGACACAGGATAACCCATATGATTCTTCAGAGAGTAAAGAAGTACAGGACAGCCTGCAGAGTCAGACAATTCCGGAAGAGGAAGAAGATAACGAACCAAAACCATGGGATGAATACTTCAATAGCTTGAAATAAAATCATAATATGAAAGACCTTTAACTGACACAATGTAAAAATGTTGATAAAGGTCTTTTTTATTTTTATTAATTTGGTTTTACTGAATTTTCTCATTTATAATGGTGGAAAAAGCTTATACGTAAATGGTATAATAGGAATAATTGCTGGTAGCATAAATATATTTGAGGAAGGTTTTTACAATTATGAACACAAATGAAATCAGTGGAAAACGTCAGATGGAGTTTCTGGCGGAGTTTGATTATATCAGAGAGGCAGGAACTGTAGGAGAGGAAAAAGCAGCAACGATTATTCAGGAAACATTGAATAGTTTTGGTGTGGAGAACCATCTGGAAGAGTTTTGTTTTGAAACTTTTCAGGTAAAAAAGGCGAAGCTTACGATAACGGAACCATATGCAAAAGAATATACAGTAACCGGATGTGGAAGATGTGCCAATACAGATGAGAATGGACGGAATGAATCTTTTTTGTATGTGGAGAATGCTGATGAGATCAGCCTCGCAAATGCCAGAGGAAAAATTGTTATGGTAAATGACCCGGTAAGAAAGGAACTGTACCAGAAACTGGTGAAAGCAGGTGTAGCCGGTTTTATCAGTATTGCCGGTTCCCCATTGGACGAGGGCGTAGATTTGACACCGCGTGCATACAGCTTACCGAAGAATCTGCCAGGTGAAGAGAAAAAAGCAGCCGGGATAGAAGCGGCAAATTACGATAACAGAATTCCGGGTGTAAGCATTCATTATAAAGATGCTGTCGAACTAGTGACAAGAGGGGCAGCTAAGGCTTGCCTGTCCGTAGAACAGGAGACAGTGACACGTACATCCCGAAATGTAGTGGCACGAATCAAAGGAACAGATAAAGCAGAGGAGATCCTGACTCTTACTGCACACTATGATTCAGTACCGGAGGGACCTGGTGCTTACGATAATATGTCCGGTGCCGCGATCATCATGGAACTTTGCAGATATTTCAAAGAACACAGACCACGCAGAACAATGGAATTCGTATGGTTTGGTGCAGAAGAGAAAGGTCTGCTTGGAAGTCGGAACTATATTAAAGAACATGAAACAGAACTTCCGGCTCATCGTTTCAATATGAATGTAGACCTCGCAGGACAGCTTGTGGGCGGAACGGTTGTAGGAGTGACAGGTGATGCGTCAATCTGCAATATGATCACATATATGGCTCATGAGACAGGAATCGGCATGTCTACAAAGAATCAGATCTGGGGAAGCGATTCTAACACCTTTGCGTGGAAAGGTATTCCGGCTATGACATTAAACAGGGATGGATTTGGCATGCATACACGTCATGATACCATTGCACTGCTGTCGGACTGGTCGTTGGAGAGAAGCGCGATTTTACTGGGGCATATCGCGGACAGACTGGGAAACATCGAAATTTTTCCGTTTGAACGGAAAGTGCCGGAAGAGTTTATCAGACAACTGGATGAATATTTTGGCTAATGTTATTCCGGCAGTATGTATCATATTGGCAGAATCAATCCCACACTTGACAAATGAACGCCAGATTGATACCCTATCACAAGAGCGTTTTTTATGCTATAGAAGAAAAACAATGTGGATGCAAGGGTCGATTACACGTATCTGCATTCTGAAAAGCAACAAGAGGAGATAAAAAATTAATGGATATTATTCAGGTAATCACACAGGAATTGAAAGTGGAGAAATGGCAGGTAGAAGCCGCAGTCAAATTAATTGACGAAGGCAACACCATCCCATTCATTTCCCGATACAGAAAAGAAGCAACAGGTTCCCTTAATGATGAGCAGCTTCGTACACTCTTTGAGAGACTGACGTATCTGAGAAATCTGGAAGATAAGAAGAATCAGGTATTAAAGAGCATCGAAGACCAGGGCAAGCTGACTGAGGAACTGAAGAAACAGATTCTGGATGCCCAGACACTGGTTGTAGTAGAGGACTTATATAGACCATATCGCCCGAAACGCCGTACCCGTGCGACAATTGCCAAAGAGAAAGGGCTGGAACCACTGGCAGATATCATTCTTCTGCAGATGACAGACAAGCCGGTAGAAGAGGAAGCCAAGGCATACGTCTCCGAAGAAAAGGGTGTTAAGAATGTTGCAGAAGCATTGAATGGAGCTAAAGATATTATTGCAGAGCGTATTTCCGATGAAGCAGACTATCGTATCTACATCCGTAACCTGACAACAAAGAACGGAAGTATTTCTTCCACAGCAAAGAATGCGGAAACTCAGTCTGTATATGAGATGTATTATGAATTCGAGGAGCCGGTTAGGAAACTGGCAGGACACCGTATTCTTGCGTTAAACCGTGGTGAGAAAGAGAAATTTATCACTGTTAAAGTAAATGCACCGGAGGAAGACATCCTTCGTTATTTGAATAAGAGAGTGATCAAAAAAGACAACCCGAATACAACTCCGATTCTGAAAGCAGTTGTAGAAGACAGTTACAAACGTCTGATCGGACCGGCTATCGAGCGAGAAATCCGCAGTGACCTTACTGATAAGGCAGAAGACGGCGCGATCCATGTATTCGGCAAGAATCTGGAACAGCTTCTGATGCAGCCTCCAATCGCAGGCAAAGTCGTACTTGGATGGGACCCTGCGTTCCGTACAGGCTGTAAGCTGGCAGTTGTAGATGCAACAGGTAAAGTTCTGGATACAACAGTTGTTTATCCCACAGCTCCGACTACTGAGAAAAAGATCCGTGCTGCCAAGGATACAGTGGAAGGTATGATCGAAAAATACGGTGTATCCCTTATTTCAGTAGGAAACGGTACAGCATGTCGTGAATCCGAGCAGGTGATCGTAGATATGCTCAAAGAAATCCCGGAAAAAAAGGTGCAGTATGTTATCACAAATGAGGCAGGAGCATCTGTGTATTCTGCAAGCAAACTGGCGACAGAGGAATTCCCGAACTTTGATGTAGGACAGAGAAGTGCGGCTTCCATTGCAAGACGTGTACAGGATCCGCTTGCAGAACTGGTTAAGATCGATCCGAAATCTATCGGTGTGGGTCAGTATCAGCATGATATGAACCAGAAGAAACTGGATGAAGCATTAAGCGGCGTTGTAGAAGACAGTGTAAATAAAGTTGGTGTAGATTTAAATACAGCATCTGCATCTTTACTTGAGTATATTTCCGGTATCAGCAAAGCAATTGCCAAAAATATCGTAGCTTACAGAGAAGAGAACGGTCAGTTTACAGACAGAAAAGAACTTCTCAAGGTAGCGAAATTAGGACCGAAGGCATTTGAACAGTGTGCAGGTTTCATGCGTATTTCAGGTGGAAAGAATCCTCTGGATGCAACAAGTGTACATCCTGAGAGCTATGAAGCAGCATCTGCACTTCTTTCAAAACTTGGATATAAGCCAAATGATGTTGTGGCAGGAAATCTCCTTGGACTTTCCCTGCAGGTAAAAGACTATAAGAAGATGGCAGCAGAACTGGGAATCGGTGAGATCACACTTCGTGATATTGTAAAGGAACTGGAGAAACCGGCAAGAGATCCTCGTGATGACATGCCGAAACCGATCCTTCGTTCAGACGTTCTTGAAATGAAAGATCTGAAAGAAGGAATGGTGCTGAAGGGAACTGTCCGTAATGTTATTGATTTCGGTGCATTTGTAGATATCGGTGTACATCAGGACGGTCTGGTGCACATTTCCGAGATGACAGAGAGATTTATCAAACATCCTCTGGAAGCGGTGAGTGTAGGGGATATCGTAGATGTAAGAGTAATCGGAGTTGATATGAAGAAAAAACGTATCAGCTTATCCATGAAAGGATTAAATAAATAACATCAATAAAACAGGGATTACCACTGCAGACCGGATATCTGCAGGAGTGATCCCTGTTTTTTGGGGTACTGCTGTCTGCAGTAACAGTTATTCTGTTTCCCGGTGTGATGTGAGGTGTTCTTCAAGGCTGCGTGCTGCAATGCTCTGTGGCCTTTTTACATTGCGGATCAGACAGATCTTTCGTTCAGGAAGAGGCTCTTCAATGGGAATCTGGACGATTTTCCCCTGAGCAATATGTTCAGCAGCAAGCTCTTCAGGGAAGAATCCGATTCCCAGGTTGTGCTGCACCATAGGGAAGATCTGGTCAGTAGTTGCCACTTCCATATCAGGTGAGAAGGGAAGGTTATGGCGCATAAAATACTGTGTATATAATTCTCTTGTACTGCTTCCGGGAGCAATCCCGATCAGAGGGATATCCTGCAGATCCTGAAGACAGTGTTTGTTGGAAGCTGTTTCCGCATATTCCTCTCCGCCTATAAGGATCTCGCGGAAAGAATAGAGGGGAATTCTCTGAAGCGGTTTTTTCAGGGCGACAGGTGTGGTAACTACTGCAAAGTCTACCAGACCGTTTTCCAGTGCCTGAACTGCCTGTGGTGTGGAATGATTAGAAATCCTCAGCTTTACATGTGGATAACGGTGATGAAAGACTTCCAGTTCGTTCAGCAAGAATAAACGCAGTGCGATTTCACTGGCACCAATATTTACAAGTCCGCTTTCCAGACCTTTATCTTTGAGAAGTTCATTTTCTCCTGATACAAGCTGTTCTATTGCAATTGATACATGTTCAAAAAGTCTTTCTCCTTCAATGGTCAGCTGTACTCCGCGATTGGAACGGATAAAAAGTTTACATCCCAGTTCATTCTCCAGAATGTTCATACACCGGGTAATGTTAGGCTGATTGTTTCCCATAACGTCGGCTGCTTTGGAAAAACTCTTATACTGGGCAACATAGTAAAAAATACGATAATAATCAAGAATCATGATACAGTCGGCTCCTTATGCTATATAAAAATAGAATATCTGATATAGAAAAATAACGTTTGTATATCAATGTGTGAATCAGTATAATACGACTGGGTCAAAAAATCAATATAAAAGTCCTGACAATAGGACGGAGACCAAAAGGGAAGGGAGATTACCGAATATGACAACAGCAAATAAGACAATTAAGATTAATGACGTAGAGGCAGCAAAGAAACTGGTCTGTGCGGCAGTCAGATGTCCATTTGATATTGACATTGTATCTAAAGGAAAAATTTTTATTGATGCCAAATCTATTCTCGGAGTATTAAGCCTTGATGTGGAAGAACCTCTGGAACTTAAATATGATGGTTATGATGAGGATTTTGAATCAGTGATAGCAGGTCTGGCATGTTAAGATTAAAGAAAGGAATTCGCAGGTGCAGATGACATCTACAAATCTTCTATATATTTATGTGATTATCATTAATGTAGTCACATTTTTTATCTATGGCTTGGATAAAAGCAGGGCAAAAGCCGGACAGTGGCGCATACCGGAAGCGCAGCTGATATTTCTGGCGGTGATCGGAGGGTCGGTGGGAGCTCTGGCCGGTATGAAGGTATTTCATCATAAAACAAGAAAGCCGAAATTTAAGACAGGAGTTCCAGCGATACTGATTATTCAACTAATTATTTATTTTCTGTTTTCGGGAAATGAGGGTATTATTCTGCGCTTATAGCAATCCTTATAAATAATGCATATTGATTTTAGCTCATCAGAGCGTGAAATCCTGTGTCAGTAAAGCGGATATATTGTCCGCTTTCTTTTTTTGCCCGAATAAAATTGATTGTTACAGAGAATGAGGTATGTTATGCTACTCTTATATGAGAATTGCGGGATCTGCAAAGCAGCGGAGTAATTCGTAGATATCAAGTCAGGGGAAAGATATCTTTTAACCCTGATATTATATGAAAAGCTGCCTGTTAAATGAAAGAAGGGCAGAAAAATAATATATGACAAAAATATAAGAGAGCAGGTGAAAAATATTGGACCAGGAAATTCAGGAGGCAAAAAGTTTATATTACAGCTATAAGCAGTATTTTTCAGACTATCTTCCGGCTTTGACGAAACTGGGGCTGAAAGTAGTAATGGCATTGCTGGTATTTGTGGGCGGGCGCAAAGTGATCCAGTGGTTTGTTTCTTTCATAAAGAAGTCCATGGAGCGTGCGTCTGTAGACAAAGGTGTGATCCAGTTTACAGGGTCGCTGTTGAGAATTGTACTTTACATTTTGCTGGTATTTAGCATTGCCACTCATTTTGGTGTAAAGGAATCCTCTATTGCAGCACTGCTTGGTACTGCCGGTGTAACGGTAGGTCTTGCATTGCAGGGCGGCCTTGCAAATATCGCAGGCGGGATCATGCTTCTGATCTTCAAACCATTTCAGGTTGGGGATTATATCATTATTGCACAGCAGAATGGGTGCGAAGGAACTGTATACAAAATAGAAATCTGTTATACAACTCTGATTTCCATAGATAACAAACACATTGTAATCCCAAATGGAACGCTGTCCGGCAGCATTATTACAAATGTAACTGCCAGAGATCTTCGTAAGCTGGAGATCAAAGTAGGAATTTCTTATGATTCAGACATTAAGAAAGCAAAAGCAATCCTGGAAGAAATCCTTCATAATGATGAAGATACGAAAGACGACCAGGGAATGGTGGTGTTTGTAGATGAGCTTGGAGAGAGCGCAGTGGTCATGGGCCTGCGTGTGTGGGTGGCTACGGAGAAATACTGGCCTGCTAGGTGGCGGCTTAATGAACTGATCAAAGAAGCATTTGATGCAAACGGAATTGAAATCCCGTACAATCAGTTACAGGTTCATGTGAAGAAACAGATATGATAACAACATAAGTCCTCTGAACCAACTATAAGGTTTAAAGGATTTATTGTTTGTACAGATTATAGCTAAATAATACCAAACAAGAATAAATAATCCTTGATCCATAGTGATTTATACCAATTTCACTGTCAGATATTGGTATAATACCACCAAAATAATATAAAATACGACAAAATAATTGACAATAGGACAACAGATTGCTATACTGGAGTCAAGTTAAACAACTAAGTGTTTTTATGAAGATGCAAAGGCGCATGTAAGTAAATGGATTGCTGCACGATTTTTATACATTGCAAAGACGCAAAAATATAAAAACACTTTTTTTGTACCCAAAATTAACTTCGTGATTGTAACTAAGTAACAATGTACAGAAAGAAAAGGAGAGAAAACTATGAAAATGTACAAAAAAGTTATGGCAGCAGCTCTTGCAGGAGTAATGACAGTTTCCATGTCCGCTACAGCATTTGCAGCAGATGATGACGGCTATATTCTCAAAGCCACAAATGAAGATTCCAAATCATCCGACAATGATCTGGTGATCGCAATCGAAGGAAGCGTAAGCTCCATGGACCCGGCAAACATTCCGGATACAAACGCAATCTCTGCTACACGTGGTGTATATGAGACACTGGTTTCTTTTGATGAGAACCAGGAATTAACAGGCAAACTTGCTGAATCATGGGAAGTTTCCGATGACTCTCTTACTTATACTTTCAAACTTCGTCAGGGCGTTAAATTCCAGGACGGAACAGACTTCAATGCAGCAGCAGTTAAAGCAAACTACGATCGTGTAGTTAACAAAGACAACAATCTTCGTCAGAGAAGAACATTTATCGTAACTAACGAAGACGGATCTGAAACACCTCGTGTAGACAGCATTGAAACACCGGATGATTACACACTGGTTATCAAACTGACACAGGCATGGGCACCATTTATCAACCGTCTGACACAGTTCTGTATCATCAGCCCTGCAGCTCTTGAAGAGTATGGCAATGATATCATGAACCATCCATGCGGAACCGGCCCATATGTATGTACAGAATGGGAAGAGGGAGACCACACAAGCTTTAAGCGCAATGATGATTACTGGGGAGACAAACCGGGCGTTGACACTGTAACAATCAAAGAGGTTCCGGAAGCAGGTGCACGTACAGCTATGCTTCAGACAGGTGAAGCAGATTTCATCTATCCTACACCGTCTGACCAGATTGAAGCAATCAAAGGAACAGACGATGTAAACATCCTTACAACAGACTCCAACATCATGAGATATGTAACTCTGAACATGGATCTGGAACAGCTTTCTGATGTAAAAGTACGTCAGGCTATGAACTATGCGATCGACAAAGATGCATACATCCAGTTAATGTATTCCGGATACGGAAAACCGGCTACATCTGTAGTTCCATCTATCATCGGCGGATATGAAGAGCAGGAAGCTTACACATATGATGTAGACAAAGCAAAAGAACTTATGAAAGAAGCCGGATACGAAGACGGATTCAAACTTACTCTGTGGGGCGATAACACAACACAGGAAATCAAAGGTATGACATTTATTTCCCAGCAGCTTGCTCAGATCGGTATCGAAGTTGACGTTCAGCCAATGGAGCCTGCAACTGTAAGTGACAAGATTTATGTTGACAAAGAAGATGCTGAGATCAATATGTGGTATGTAAACTGGTCTGCATCTGACTTCACAATGGATGGTTCTTTACGTTCCCTGCTTTACAGCACAATGTGCCCTCCTACAAGTGCAAACACAGCATATTTCAACGATGCTGATTTTGATAAAGATATGGATGAAGGTCTTGCAACAGCTAACGAAGAAGAGCAGGCTAAATACTACGGCGATGCTCAGAAGATCGCATGGGAAGCATGCCCATGGTTATTCCTTGGCAATGACCAGATCATCTATTCTACAAAATCTTATCTGTCTGGCGTATATGTATCTCCGGACGGAGCATTTAACTTCGCAAATGCAACTTTAGCACAGTAGTAATTTGTTTGAGACCAGGCTGCGAAGAACATAAATATGGCTGCCTGATCTGAAATTGCAGCAATTCCATAAAAATACTGCCGATACAGCAGTGTGAATACAGGACAAGGATGTTCAAACCGGAGAACTGCCATAAGATTCACTATGGCAGTTCTCCGACTATAAAGCATCAAATATAAACAACAGGTAAGAAAATGATAAGGAGGAAAAATATGGGACGTTATTTAGGTAAACGTTTGATAAGCACGATCCCGCTGCTTCTGGTTATCTCATTCGTAGTATTTATGTTTATCCATATGATTCCCGGTGATCCGGCAAGACTGGTAGCCGGTCAGGATGCAACAAAGGAAGATGTGGCAGTTGTACGTGAACAGCTGGGACTGGATGAGCCACTACTTGTACAGTATGGCAAATATATGAAAGGTCTTTTTACAGGAGATCTGGGAAGCTCTATCAAAAACGGTAAAACCGTAGTAGAGACAATCGCACCAAGACTGAAACCAACTATCATGCTGACATTCTCATCCATGATATGGGCTGCGATCATCGGTATTGCAATCGGTATCATCGCTGCCGTATTTCATGGCAGAATTCTTGATTATGTAGGTATGATCATAGCAATCGCAGGTATATCTGTTCCAAGTTTCTGGTTAGGTCTGGAATTAATCCAGCTTTTCTCAGTAAGCCTGGGATGGCTTCCAACCAGTGGACTGGAAACCTGGAAGAGCTATATTCTTCCATCACTTACAATGGGAGCAGGAATCATGGCCGTACTTGCCAGATTTTCCAGATCTTCCATGCTTGAGACCATGCGTGAGGACTATGTGCGTACCGCACGTGCCAAAGGTCTTTCTGAATCACTGGTTGTTATGCGCCATGCATTTAAGAACTCTCTGATCGAGATCGTAACAGTAGCCGGACTTCAGATTGGTGGTCTCCTTTCCGGATCTGTTATGGCAGAGACAGTATTCTCCATTCCCGGACTTGGACGTCTTCTGGTAGACTCCATCCAGATGAGAGATTACAAAGTTGTTCAGGCATTACTGCTGTTCTTTGCTACAGAATATATCCTGATCAACCTGATCGTAGATGTTCTTTATGGCGTGATTAACCCAAGAGTACGTTATGAGTAGAGGAGGAGAGAAGATGGCAGATAAGAACACAACATCAAACATTAACCTTGCTGCTGCCGAAGAACTCCCTAAGGCACAGAGCAAGTTCAAAGAATTTGTCAAGAAATTCATGAAGAGAAAAACAGCAGTGATTTCTCTGGCATTTATAGTTTTTATTATCTTAATGGCAATCATCGGACCGTATGTAGTTCCGTATGATCCGCAGGCACCGGATTACACAGCTATGATGCAGGGGCCAAGCGCAGCCCACATCTGGGGAACCAATGAATACGGACAGGATGTTTTCTCCCGTCTGATGGTTGGTACCAGACTTTCTCTTACATGCGCGCTGACAGCGACGATCATTGGTACGGCTATCGGTGTTGTTCTCGGATTGATCGCAGGTTTCTACGGCGGAATTATCGATTCCCTGATTATGAGATGCTGTGATGTACTTTTTGCTTTCCCTGATATCCTGCTGGCTATCGCAGTTGTTGCCATCATCGGACAGGGTATGGTAAACGTTATGATCGCAGTTGCGGTATTTACAGTGCCGTCCTTCGCACGAATCATACGAAGCGCGACGATTTCTGTAAAGCAGGCTCCTTATGTAGAGGTTGCCCGTTCCCTGGGATGTTCAAACACAAGAATTCTGTTTGTACATATTTTCCCTGGTACGATCCAGTCTATGATCGTTAACTTTACCATGCGTGTAGGTACTGCGATCCTTGCTGCATCATCCTTAAGCTTCCTGGGATTCGGTGCAAACGTTACAGAGCCTGACTGGGGTTCCATGCTTTCCACAGGACGTAACTATCTGAATACAGCTCCTCACATGGTACTGTTCCCTGGTATTCTGATTTTCCTTACAGTTCTGGCATTCAACCTGCTGGGCGACGGTCTCAGAGATACCCTGGATCCAAAGATGAACTAGGAGGAAGAAACCATGGCAGAAAAATTATTAGAAGTAAAGAACCTCCGTACGGAGTTTAAAAGAGATAAAACATGGGTGACAGCAGTTAATAATGTAAGCTTCTCCATTCAGCCGGGTGAGATTCTTGGTCTGGTAGGAGAGTCCGGATGCGGTAAATCCGTAACTTCCCTTTCCATTATGAAACTTCTGGCACGTAACAGTAAGATTTCCAACGGTGAGATCCTGCTTAATGGCAAGGATCTTCTCAAAGAAGATAAAAAAGGTATGAGAAAGATCAGAGGACGTGAAGTTGCCATGATCTTCCAGGAGCCGATGAACTCTCTGAACCCATGTATGAGAATTGAGAAACAGCTGACAGAAGCAATCCTGCTCCATAACAATTTCTCAAAAGAAGAAGCGCACAACAGAGCATTCGAAGTACTGAGATCAGTAGGTATCCCTGAACCGGATATGACATTAAAGAGTTATCCGCACCAGCTTTCCGGCGGTATGTGCCAGCGTGTTATGATCGCTATGGCAATGTCCTGTGAGCCGGAGCTTCTCATCGCGGACGAGCCGACTACAGCCCTTGACGTTACCATTCAGGCACAGATCCTAGAGCTGATGGAGGACATCAGGGCAAAGAAAAACACAGGTATTCTGATGATCACACATGATCTTGGTGTTGTCGCTGAAATGTGTTCCAGAGTTGTTGTTATGTATGCCGGCCGAATCGTAGAAGAAGCGCCTGTGCAGGAACTTTTTGCAGATCCGAAACATCCATATACACAGGGGCTGATCGGTTCTGTACCGAAACTTGGAAGTGGTGTGGAATCTCTTCCGTCCATCCCGGGAAGCGTACCGGATCTGTCCGTAATGCCAAAAGGATGTAAGTTTGCACCGAGATGTAAATATGCAATGGATATCTGTCATCAGCAGGAACCGGAGCTTGCAGATATCAACGAAGCAGGTACCAGAAAATGCAGATGCCATCTGCTCAACAAAACCGGAAAGGAGGCGTAACCTGTGAGCGAGCCGTTATTATCAGTAAAGAATATGAAGAAAACATTCCAGGCAAACGGAGGAATGTTCAGCAAGAAGAAATTTGTCCATGCGGTAAATGACGTATCTTTTGATATTTATCCGGGTGAAACTTTTTCGCTGGTAGGCGAGTCCGGCTGTGGTAAATCCACGACAGGTAAACTGATCGATCATCTGATCACACCTGACTCCGGTGAAATCTGGTTTGAGGGAAAAGAAATCTCCAAACTTTCAGAGAAAGAAATGCGCCCGTTACGTTCAGATATCCAGATGGTTTTCCAGGATCCATACGGTTCCCTGAATCCGAGAATGAAAGTTCAGGATCTCATCGGTGAGCCACTTCTGATTCATACAAATATGAGTGCAGGCGAGCGCCTTAAGAAAGTGCATGAGCTTTTGGGAACAGTAGGTTTAAGCCCATCACACGGAGAACGTTATCCTCATGAATTTTCCGGTGGTCAGCGTCAGCGTATCGGAATTGCCAGAGCACTGACTGTACAGCCAAAGCTTATCATCGCAGATGAGCCGGTATCTGCCCTTGATGTTTCTATCCAGGCGCAGGTATTAAATCTTCTGCAGCAGTTACAGAAAGACTTTAATCTTACCTATCTGTTCATTTCCCATGACCTGAGCGTCGTTGAAATGATTTCAGACAGGATCGGTGTCATGTATCTGGGTACGATCGTAGAGACAGCACCGAAGAAAGAACTTTATGCAAACCCGAGACATCCATATACAAGAGCACTTCTTTCCGCAGTTCCGATCCCGGATCCGGAAGTGAAGAAAGAGCGTATTACCTTAAAAGGTGATCTCCCAAGTCCGAGTAATCCGCCAAGTGGATGCCTGTTCCATACACGCTGCCCACATTGTACGGAAAAATGTAAGACACAGGTGCCGACACCTGTTGAAATTGCACCGGGTCATATTGTAAAATGTCATTATCCAAAACTTACAGAATAGGAATTCCGAAATAACAATATTACACCTGAAGATGAACAGTGAAGAAAACAGGATTCACTGAGAGATACAGGTCATCATGAATGGATGAGGAAAGAGGGGCTATGTTTACTGAGGAAAGACAAAGCGCAATAGAGAAATGCCTTCGTGAAAACGGAAAAGTCAAGGTTAAGGAATTGAGTGAAATGTTTCAGGTCACAGAAGACTGTATCCGAAAAGATCTTAAGACTCTTGAAAACGCCGGTAAGTTAAAGAGAACCTACGGCGGCGCAATCCTTTCACAGGATTATCCGCTGAAGAGAGACGTAGTAGACAGACGCCAGTTTAACCTTGACAAAAAGAGAACAATTGCAGCCAAAGCATTTAAACTGATCAAGAATAACGAAACGATTTTCCTTGATATTTCTACCACAAATATTGAACTGGCAAAGCTTCTTGCCACGTCAAATATGCGTGTGGTAGTGGTGAGCAATATGATAGATATCCTGCAGATCCTTGCCACAAATCCGTCTATTACTGCAATCGGTACAGGGGGAACAATGTATCAGACAGTAAACGGATTTATGGGAGCTGCAACGATAGAAGTGATCAAGCAGTATAGCTTTGACCGTGCATTTATAGGAAGCTGCGGTGTGGATATGACTGATTGTGCAATTACTACATTGGGGGTAGAGGACGGATTGACAAAGAAAGCAGCCGTGCACAGCAGCAGACATAAATATGTTGTTATGGAAAGGGATAAATTCTATTTCAATGATTCCTATAAATATGCATACTTCGATGATATCAGCGGAATTGTTACGGATGAATTTCCAGATGATACGATCGTGAGTACACTGGAGAGAGCCGGGGTGAAATTGTTCTGATGCAGGTAAGTCTTCGGGGGACTTATCTGATCTGGTTAAATCAGTCAGCAGAAAGGACGATCTGTCTGGCTTAAATGAAAAAAGATGGAGGCAAGTACGTGAAAGAATATATTTTGGAAGCCTGTGTAGATTCTGTAGAATCTGCTATGGCAGCGGTTGAAGGAGGCGCAGACAGACTGGAACTTTGCGGTAACCTGATCATCGGCGGAACCACTCCGGGACCGTGGCTTTTTGATGAAATAAGAAAGCGTTCGGATATCAGGATCCATGCTCTGATCCGTCCGCGTTTTGGAGATTTCTGCTATACAGATGCAGAATTTTCCATGATAAAGCATGCAGTGGAAGATTTCAGAAAAATGGGTGCCGAAGGTGTTGTATTTGGGGTGCTGAAGCCGGATGGCACATTAAACATGGAACAGATGAAAGAGCTGATGGAGGCGGCAGGGGATATGTCGGTGACTCTTCACAGAGCTTTTGATGTATGTGTGGATCCAATAGAAACAATGGAACAGGCAATCTCACTGGGAATCAATACGATCCTTACTTCAGGTCAGCGTAATGTATGTCTGCAGGGGGCAGATCTGCTGAAGGAACTGGTAGAGAAGAGTCAGGGACGTATCACGATTCAGGCAGGAAGCGGCGTGGGAGCAGAAGTAATCCGCCAGCTTTATCCGCTTACAGGAGTCAGGGCTTATCATATGACCGGAAAGAGAGTCATTGACAGTGAGATGCAGTTTCGTAAGGATGGAGTCAATATGGGACTTCCGATGCTGAGTGAATATGAGATATGGCGTACGGATATAGATAATATCCGTGCCGCAAAGAAAGTTCTGGAGGAATTATAATGGCAGAACCGAGAGTTTTTTTAAAAGAGAACAGGGGCCGAATTGAAGAGAACTACCTGGAGCAGGCAAAAAACCTGCCCCGGGTTTTTGCGCCTGTAGACGAAAAATTACAGAAATGTACAGAGGAAGTGGCACTTGCATGTAAATATTTATATGCGTTTATGCCGTACAGTGACATTGGCAATTATCCGTTTGAAGTATTTCTGGACTATGCAGAGAATGGTGTGAAGCTCTGGAAAGAGAATCCACAGGTTGCAGATCTTCCGGAAGAAATCTTCCTGAATTATGTGCTGTTTCACAGAGTAAATGAGGAAGAGATCGCACAGTGCAGAACTTATTTCCGCACAGAGATCGGAAGCAGAATACAGGGAATGAACTTCAGAGAAGCAGCGCTGGAAGTGAATTACTGGTGTGCCGAAGAAGCTACTTATCATTGTACAGATGACCGTACTTTATCTGCGATTTCTGTGTACCGCAGAGGAAATGGCAGATGTGGTGAAGAGTCCGTATTCACTGTAAATGCACTGCGAAGTGTAGGCATACCTGCCCGCCAGGTATATGCACCGAAGTGGTCTCACTGCGATGACAATCACGCCTGGGTAGAAATCTGGTGTGACGGCAAATGGTATTTCCTCGGAGCCTGTGAGCCTGAAGAAATCCTGAATAAAGGATGGTTTACAAACGCTTCTTCCAGAGCAATGATGATCCATTCACGTGTGTTTGACACTAAGATACCGGAAGGCGAGGTGATCGGCACAGATGGTATGGTGACCATGCTGAATGAATTGAAGAGGTATGCAGTAACCAAAGAAATTACAGTAACAGTAAAGGATGCGCAGGGGTTACCCACAGAGGGAGCTGAGGTTTCCTTTGAGGTGCTGAACTATTCAGAGTATGCACCGATCGCAGAGAAGAAAACAGACAGTAAGGGAACCGCCAGACTGACAACAGGACTTGGGAGTCTGCATATTTCCGCAAGAATGTGTTCTGACGGCGAGTGGTTCTATGCGGAAACAGTTATGAACACTGAGAAAGAAGATAACTGTGAACTTTGTCTGGTATCGCAGGATAAAAGAAATGACGGTGAATCAGAAAAGTGGACAGCAGCAGATATATTTGCTCCTCATGATGCACCTGTAAACACAGACATGCCGACTTTAGAACAGAAGGCGAAGGGAAATAAGCGTCTGACAGCAGCCAATGCACACAGAGAGCAGAAAGTAAGAAACTGGTCAAATCCGGAATGTAAACGTTTCCTGGAAAAAAAGGTAAACAGGATAGAAGAAGCCATTGCTGCCTCATACAGAGAAGATCTCCTGAGGGTTCTCACAGAGAAAGACAGAACTGACTGTATCAGTGACGTTCTGGAGGAACACCTGGAGCTGGCAATCCCATATCATGGTATGATGAAAAAGGATACCTTTGTATCTTATGTGTTAAATCCAAGAGTAGATGATGAAGTTCTTCAGAAATACAGAAGAGAGATTAAGAAGCATTTTTCCAGAACTGAGAAACAGGAGCTGAGAGATGATCCTTCCAGAATCTGGAATCTGATCGAGAAGGCAATTGTTTCCAGACCGGAGAAAGAGCGTTCCAGTGTGATCACAACACCGGCAGGATGCATAAGGACCTGTACAGGAAGCTTCCTGTCAAAGAAAATCCTGTTTGTTGCAATAGCGAGAACCCTTGGAGTAGCGGCAAGACTGAATCCACATGATCGTTCTATGGAATATATGAAAAACGGAAGATTTGTTCCTGTGCTTGCAAGAACAGAGAAGAACTGTACTCTGATCCTGAAAGCAGGAGAGACTGTACAGTGGAAATATTTCCAGAACTGGAGTATTGCAAAACTGGAGAATGGAAGATATACATCACTGAAACTGGGAGCAGAGAATTTCGAAGATCAGATCCTGAATCTGCCGTTGGAATCCGGAAACTACAGGATTCTTACTTCAAACAGACTTCCAAATGGAAATATGTTTGCAAATGAATATCATTTTGAAATTCAGCCCGGAGAGACAAAGGAGATCGAGCTGGTACTCAGGGAAGCAGATCTGGAGGATATGCTGGAGAATATTTCCATGCCGGAATTCATGCTGAAAACTGAGGATGGTACAGAAGTGAAAGCATCTGATCTTACAGCAGACGGAAAACATATCCTTATGTTTCTGGAAGAAGAAAAAGAGCCTACTGAGCATATTTTAAATGAAATGATGGAGCAGGAAGAGGCTTTCGCAGGATATGCAGAGCAGATTATTTTTGTAGTGAGAAGCAAAGAAGCACTGGAGACACCGACACTGTCCAAAGCACTTGCAAAGTTAAAAAATATTCAGATTTATTATGATGATTTCTCAGAGATTATCAATACTCTGGGAAGGCGTATGTACGTAGATCCGGACAAACTTCCGCTGATTATTGTGACGAATGGAACCCTGAATGGGATTTATGCGACCAGCGGTTACAATGTAGGAACCGGGGATATGCTGCTTAGATTAATGTAACAGAGCGATAAATAAGATGCCCGGAGATGACACCTGTGAGCATCTTCTGGTATTGCCGGATTACATTATTGTATAGATGTAAAGGATTGGATATTGAATTTGCATTTACATAAAGGAGATAAAAATCATGTATCAGTTTAACAGAAAAGAATATGAAGAACGTATGAAATGGTATCAGGATGCCCGTTTCGGAATGTTTATCCACTGGGGATTATATTCTATTCCTGCAAGAGGAGAATGGGTACGCAGTACAGAGGAGATGCCTGAGGAAGAATACCTTCCGTTTATGAAAGAATTTGATGCCAGAGACTATAATCCGAAACAGTGGGCAAAAGAGGCAAAGGCAGCAGGTATGAAATATGTGGTTCTGACTGCAAAACATCATGATGGTTTCTGTTTATTTGACAGTAAATACACAGATTATAAAGTTACCAATACACCTGCAGGAAGAGATCTGATCAAAGAATATGTGGAAGCTCTTCGCGAAGAAGGTTTGAAAGTCGGTCTGTATTTCACTTTACTTGACTGGCATCATCCGGACTATCCTCATTACGGAGACCGCATCCATCCTATGAGAAACCATCCGGAATGCAGTAATGAAAACAGAGATTTTTCTCGTTATATAGAGTATATGTACAATCAGGTGGAAGAGGTCTGCACAAATTATGGAAAAATCGATATTATGTGGTTTGACTTTTCCTATGACGATATGCGAGGCGAGAAATGGGGAGCAACCAGACTGATAGATATGGTCCGCAGATTACAGCCGGGAATCATCATTGATAACCGTCTGGAAGTCAGTGGTGAGGGAAGAGGATCTCTGTATGAATGCGATCCGACACCGTATCATGGCGATTTTATAAGCCCGGAACAGATCATCCCGCCGGAAGGAATCTGTGACAAAGAAGGGAATCCGATGGTATGGGAAGCATGCTTCACCATGAACAATAACTGGGGCTACTGCGCAAATGACCACTATTACAAACCTGCTTCCATGCTGATCAAGAAGCTGGTAGAGTGTGTTTCCAAAGGTGGAAATATGATCCTGAATGTAGGACCTGATGCGAAAGGTAAATTCCCGAAAGAATCCTCCGCGATCCTGGCGGAAATCGGACGCTGGATGGATAAGAACCATGACAGTATCTATGGATGCGCTCCGGCAGCAGATATCCCGAAACCGGATTACGGACGTATCACCAGAAATGGAAACAAGTATTATGTCCATATTTATGAGAATACATTAGGACCACTGCCACTGATTGGATTTGATAAGAATAAGATTGTGAAAGTACGTGCCCTGGATGACGGACATGAAGTGCCGATCTCTACTTTATGGGTTCACAGCGATTATCCGGATATCGCATTTGTTGACCTTGGCCCGGATCCTGTACTGCCGGATCCTGTAGACTATGTGCTGGAAGTGGAGATGGCTGAATAAAGATATAGAATACAAAAAAGCTGCCGTATGGCAGCTTTTTTGTATTTCTTAACCGAACTGAGATGCAGGTGTCTGCCTGGTTCAGCATCGGTTTCTCTTGTTTACGAAATAATTCAGAATCCCACCGCCTACGATAATAACAAGTGCAACAGCAACAACACGTTTCGCTGCTTCCTGCGGCATCTGGCTTTTGGAACCGATGGAATCGGAATAGAAAGTCAGGGTATAATTGATCTCATGAGGGGTACCCATGGCGGTAGTGTCTGCGATTACCGGCATGCTCTCATCCATAATGGTAACCGGGATCTGGAATTCAGAATTCGTTCCTTCCTCATTGACAGGGAGATATTTTTTACCGTCAACGATCATGTAGTCATAATTAGAACTGCTCCACTGGATATCGGCAGTTACTTCGCCGTTTTTCACAGTGATCAAAGTCGGTGAAGTGACACTGGCTTTGCCGCTTCCGCCTTCCAGCTCTACCTGGATGGAATACTCCCCATCTTCTTTATCAAGAGTGAAAGCCTGTGCAGCAGGAACAGAAGTCCATACTGACAGACAGCAGATCAAAGCTGCCAGAACTGCAAAAATCTTTCTCATATTTCTTTCCTCACTTAAATTCGATAATTTTCATCATCCCACAATTGAAATTAATTGTCAATACTTCGTTGAAAAAGTTATCCTGTTTTAGTATAATAAAAGGTGCTGTCCGCACGCAACATCATTGAGAACGTAGTGAACAGTGAGCACAATAAATGAATATCTGTGAATTGCTTTGCTGCGAAGCAGCTCCTGCAATTCTGATATCATAAAAATGTATATGCAAATCACAGGAGGATATGGTAATGAGAGGAATTTTATACGGAGTAGGAGTTGGCCCCGGAGATCCGGAACTTATGACATTAAAGGCAGTGCGCCTGATCAAAGAGAATGATATTATTGCAGTACCGGGTGCAGAGGTGCGTGAAACAGTTGCATATAAGATCGCAGTACAGGCAGTACCTGAGCTTGCAGACAAAGAACTCCTGCCAATCTATATGCCAATGACACACGATAAGGCAGAACTGGAACTGAACCATGAAAAAGGAGCCAAGGCGCTGGAAGCAGCACTTGATACAGGTAAGAATGTAGTATTTCTGACACTTGGAGATCCGACTATCTATTCAACATTTTCATATGTGCAGAAGAGAGTAGAAGCAGATGGATATGAGACAAGACTGGTAAGCGGCATCACTTCCTTCTGCGCAACAGCAGCACGCCTGAATATCCCGCTTACAGAGTGGAACCAGCCTCTTCATGTACAGCCTGCAGTTCACCGCCTTGACAGTGAACTTGATCAGCCGGGAACCTATGTACTGATGAAATCAGGCAGAAAAATGAATCAGGTAAAGGAAATCCTTGAAAGAAGCGGTCGCGAAGTCCGTATGGTAGAGAATTGTGGTATGCCGGATGAACATATTTACAACAGCGTAGAGGAAATTCCGGATGATGCAGGATATTATTCCCTGATCATTGCCAAAGAGAAAGCCGAAGAGAAATGATAGAGACAAAAGATCTGACGAAAACTTTTGACAATTTTACAGCAGTGGATTCCCTGAACTTGAAAATTGAAAAAGGTGAGTTTTTTGGTCTTCTCGGACCAAACGGAGCAGGCAAGACAACGACCATCAGCCTGCTCTCAACCCTTCTTCTTCCGACAAAGGGAGAAATCCTCATAGACGGTCAGCAGCTTACGAGACAACGTCCTGATCTGAAAAGAAAAATCAGTGTGATCACCCAGGAATATTCTATGCGTCAGGATATGAATATGGATGAGATTATGGAATACCAGGGAAGGCTCTATTTTATGCCGCGAAAGCAGATAAAAGAAAGAACAGAAGAACTTCTGGAGTTCTGTGACCTGCTGAAGTTTCGCAAACGTACAGTCCGTAAGCTTTCCGGTGGAATGAAGCGTAAGCTGATGGTCTGTCGGGCATTACTGACAGATCCGGAGATATTGCTTTTGGATGAACCCACAGCAGGTATGGATGCTCTTTCCAGAAGACAGATGTGGAATCTTCTGCGTAAGCTTAATGAGAAAAACCTGACGATCCTGCTGACTACTCATTATATGGAAGAAGCACAGAGTCTCTGTAATCGTGTGGCACTGATGGATCATGGTAAGCTGGAGGAGGTAAGTACTCCGTCAGCACTGATCGAGAGTCTTGGTGCTTATGCAGTGGACGAGATGACAGCAGATGGAACGCAGAATCACTATTTCCATACACGACAGGAAGCAATCCGGTATCTGGAAGAGCTTACAGGGCAGGCGTCTCTTCGTGAGACAACACTGGAAGACGTCTTTGTAGAAAGAGCCGGGAAACATTTGATTTCAAAATAGCAGATATTAACTGAATCAGGGAAGTCCCCTGCGGAGGTTGCGAAAAAAGTTAGAATAATCTGGAGAAAAATGTATGGGAATTATAACAATATTATGGGAGAAGTGGGTAGAATTCCGCCGGGATTTCTATAAAATCACACTGGCGGCAATGATTGCACCGCTAATGTATCTGATCGTATTCGGAATGGGAATCCAGACCACTTCTCATGGACAGCCATACCTGAACTTTCTGATTCCGGGTGTGGTATCACTGACAACTATGAACGGAAGCTTCAACGCCATTGCGCAGAACCTAAACGTACAGAGACTGTATGAGAAGGCTTTTGATCAGGTGATGATCTCCCCCACACCATTATGGCAGTTTATTGCCGGACAGATCATCGGGGGAAGTCTGCGCGGTCTGTATGCAGGAGGAATCATACTGCTTCTTACAGCACCTATTGAGACAGGACTGATCTTCAACGGATGGTCCTTTCTGGTGATGTTCCTGAACGGAGCGGTATTCTCAGCCATCGGCGTGGTGGTCTCCTTTCTGGCAAAAAACCACGCAGACGTGCCGAGGTTTTCCAATTATATCATTATGCCTATGGCATATTTGTGTAACACCTTTTTCTCAACAGAGAAACTTCCGGGATTTGTAGGCAAGTTTGTATCAGCCTTGCCATTATCCCAGACCAGCCATCTGATGAGAAGCATTTCATCAGGTGAGGCGGTGAATTACACCGGTATTGGGATTCTGCTTCTTTATCTGCTGGTGTTTACTGTAGCTGCATCATGGTTTATTTATAAGAAGAAAAACCTGTAACTGACTGACAAGGAGGAGCCTGTGCTCCTCCTTGATCTGGTTATGCATTATATATCAATGTGAATCTTTGTAAAGAGAAAACGGGGAATTATATACTGACAGTGTATGAAAACGTTGCTATTCACTCTGTTCTCAGTAAAACTTTTACCGGTGAACAGCGATAAAACGATATTTCCAATTATTGACTTTTATCCTTTGAATGATATACTTGAATTATGCATAACCGAGCAGCTGTTTTTGACATCTGTCCGGTTAAATTTTCACACAGCCATAATAACAGAAGAAAGGGCATACATTATATGAGTAAGCCAAAGATATTAATCGTTGATGATTCACAATTAAACAGAGAAATCCTTTCCTGTATGCTGGAAGATAAATATAATATCTGTGAAGCTGAAAATGGAAAGCAGGCAGTTGAAATCCTTGAAAGATGCCATAAGGATTTTAAGCTGGTGCTCCTTGACCTGATCATGCCGGTAATGGATGGTTATCAGGTACTTGCTGTTATGAAGGAAAAGCAATGGCTGGATATGCTGCCTGTTATCTGTATTTCATCAGAGACTTCCGAAGATAGCATCCGTCGGGTTTATGGGCTGGGAGCAAGTGATTACTTCACACGTCCCTTTGATACAATGACGGTCTTTCATCGTGTTGAGAGTACGATTGAGCTGCATGATAAGATGACGGGAGACCTGCAGGATGCGATGAAAATGTTATCATCTATTTTTCACCGGATACTCAAGATTAATCTCTCGACAGATACTTATACAGTTATAAGAGGAAAAGACAGTACTGTTTCCATGCTTCCAAGTCTTTCTGAAAGCCTTAAAATGATGGCTGATTATAAGTATATTTATGAAGAGGATCAGGAAGAATATTTGAAATTCTGCAGTATAGATAATCTGAGAAGAGAACTTGCGAAAGGCAGAGAACGCATTTACCTGAACTACAGAACTCTGATAAAACAGGAGTACCGCTGGGTATGTATGGAAGTCATCAGAAGTGCAGAATATAAACCGGATGACCAGATTGCCATGATGTATATCCGGGATATCAATGATGAATATCTGAAATAGCTGGATAAGATCATACGTCATGCAAAAGATGCGTTTGCCTCAGTTACAGTAAATATTTCGGATGGAAGCTGTATTATGGCAAACAGCAGGATTGCTTCACTGGAGCTGAAAGATGTAAATGAACCACTGGATTCTTATATTGAGCGGATCAGTCAGTCTATTCCGCAGAGAGAAGTGAGAACTCAGTACAGAAAGGTATTTTGTGTAGATAATCTGAGGGAGTGTCTGACACAGGGAAAAGATATGATCCAATGGGAATGTCCTGTGTATGCCGCAAAAGGAATCAGTCTGAGGATGATCAGAACCACAGTTGAGATGGTCCGGAACGTTTCTTATGACAGGCTGGAAGCACTGATCTATTTTTCTGATATTACAGAGAACTATTTTTCAGAGCAGATTCCGCATATGCTGTACAGAAAGAATTTTGACAGAATAGAGATTATTGACGGGCAGAGAGACTGTGTGAGACTGGATCATCCGGGTATCTGTGCCATGGAGATGGTTCTGGCAGAAGAGATCAGTTATTCCGGTTATGTTACTGAAGTTATGAAGAAATTTGTTCCGGATGATGAGAAATCCGTATATGAAAAATGTGTGCGTCTTGATACCATTCGGAAAGAGCTGCAGGAGAAAGATAGATATTCTTTCTCTGTTCATCAGTTTAATAAAAAAGGGGAGAAATGTTTAAAGAACTATACATTTTTTTACCTCAATAAATTTTTTGACATTATTGTAGCTACAGTTGAGGATATTACGGAGAAATTTGAACAGGATATTCTGACGGGCGGATATAACAGACAGGGTTTTATCCGTCATGTGGAACGGATTCTGAAAGAAAGTGAAGACAGAACCGGATATGCGGTTGTATTTTTCGATATTAAGAATTTCAAGGCAGTCAATGAACTTTTTGGAACAGAAATCGGAGATATGATGCTGCGCAAAGTGTACGAAGATGTCCGGAAATCAGAGCTGAAGCCTCTGGTATCGGCACGTGAGGATGCAGATCATTTTATCTGTCTGGTAGAACGTAAGAATCTCAATCTGGATATGCTTACCGGAATGTGTCAGAAGAAACTTACCCGGGGAGGAAAAACACTTCATTTGTCTGTCAAATGTGGGATTTTTATGCTTGAAAAGAAAAAAATGTCTGTGAATGGAATGATCGACAGGGCAAAGATTGCCCAGAGATATATTACAGATGAGTTTGTCCAGTCATATAAGATTTATGATTCTTCCATGAAGAATACATATATAGATAAAGCAACATTAGCAGGTGAACTGGAGGAAGGGATTGAGCAGGGACAGTTCAAAGTATATTTTCAGCCTGTTGTGGATGCAATGACCGGAAAGATTGCATCAGCAGAATCTCTGATCCGGTGGTTCCACCCGAAAAAGGGATTTATTTCGCCGGGTGTATTTATTCCTGCACTGGAGGAAAGCGGACATATTTCCGAACTGGATCTGTATGTGCTGGATTCGGTTAATGAATTTCAGAAGAAACGTTATCAGTTCGATAAGATCACAGTTCCGGTATCAACTAATCTGTCATGGATGGATTTCTATGATGAGACGATCATGAACTGGCTGGAGAAGAAATGTGTAGATGCTTCCATGCCGTCCGGTCTGTGCAGAATGGAGATTACAGAAACCTCCTATGCTGCCATTGAGGCAGACAGAAATGCAACTCTGGAGGCATTAAGAGAAGCAGGGATTCTGCTGCTCCTGGATGATTTTGGAAGCGGATATTCTTCCTTTGGAATGCTCCAGAATTACAACTTTGATATTATGAAAATTGATATGAGTTTTGTGCGGCAGATAGAAACCAATACCAAAACACGCAGTATTATCCGCTTCATCATTGAAATGGCACATACTATGGATATAAAGATTATAGCAGAAGGTGCTGAAACTAAAGAGCAGGTCGAGTTCTTAAGAGATAACGGCTGTGATTATATTCAGGGTTATTATTTTTACAAACCGATGCAGGAGGAAGAGTTTGTGAAACTGCTGGATGCCGGCAGATAACAGTTACATATAATAGTCTCGCACAAACTGTACAAACTGCTTTACATGGGGGTTCAGAATCCTGTTTTTGCTGTAGACTATATAGAAACTGCGCTTATGGGCAGCTTCCTCCAGCGGAAAGACAAGAATCTGCTTTGTCCTCTGCAGGTCATTGACAGAGCGTGATGAAAGAATAGAGATTCCCAGACCATTAACAATGGACTTTTTGATGCTTTCCAGGTCATTCATGCGGGCGATTACATTCAGATTGCCTGTTGTGATGCCTGTGCGCTCCAGAAAAAGGTCCATTTCTTTTTTTGTGCCGGAGCCTTTTTCCCTGAAAATAATAGGATCTTTTAGGAAATCATGAAAAATAGCGGGTGTTTCTCTGTCCTTGAGTGCAAGATAGTGATCTGTTACAGGAGTTGCTATGACCAGCTCATCATGGCAGAAAGGAATAAATACGCAGCTCTCATCACGTGTATTCTGGCCTACCAGAGCCAGATCTACAGTTCCGTCCAGCACCCGGCTGATGGATTCTGAACTGTCTGACTGTATGGAGTGAAAATAAACATCCGGGTGCGTTTTGCCGAAAGCAGCAAGCAGTTCCGGCAAAAGATAAGAAGAAGGAATGGTAGATGCAGCCAGATCTATCATATGTTTGTGGGCACCTGTAAAATTTTCAAGCAGGTTATTTCTGATTTCCAGCATACGGACTGCACTGTCATAAAGCTGGTAGCCTTTGGCTGTGATTGTTGTTTTCTTTGTAGTACGGATGATCAGTTTCATATGCAGTTCATCTTCCAGGGAACGTATATGCGCACTGATCGTAGGCTGTGTCAGATAGAGGCGGCGGGCCGCCTCTGAGAAGCTGCCGTAGTCCACGACAGCGACGAATGCTTCTAACTGTTTAAATTCCATTATGAAATTCTCCTTTTATAGCAATCCTCTTAAATAATAATGCATTTAAGAGGATTGCTATAAATGCATCATTTGCGGGGATTGCTATAGTAATGCGGATAATGCATCTAAAGCAATATCCAGTTCCTGCTTTGTATTCTCAGGTCCGAAAGAAAAACGGAGAGTACCATCCGGGTATGTTCCAAGAGTTTTATGTGCGTTTGGTGCACAGTGAAGGCCGACTCTTGTCATAATTCCATAAGTACTGTCCAGCTCAAAGGCGGCCTGAGCCATGTCCATATGTAAGGTCTGGACGGATACAACTGCACAACGGTTTTCAATATTTTTTTTACCGATAATACGCAGAAATTTTTCTTCAGGATCCAGATTCAGGATACCATCTATAAAGTATTGTGTCAGCATTAATTCATGTTGGCGGATTTCTTCCATGGACTGTTTCTCCAGATCACAGAGTGCGGCATGAAGTCCCAGAATCCCAGGTATATTGGGAGTTCCGGGCTCGAAACGATCAGGAAGAAATGCCGGTACTTCTTCAGAATGAGAGGCACTTCCTGTTCCACCGCTGATAAGAGGCTCAATCTGCGCTGCCAGTTTATTGCGGATCAGAAAGCCACCTGTTCCCTGTGGCCCTCTGAGTCCCTTGTGACCTGTAAATGCCAGTGCGTCTATGTGACATTTCTCCATATCAATGTTAATGGTTCCTGCCGTCTGTGCAGTGTCCAGAATAAAAAGAAGCCCATGTTCTTTGCAGAAATCTCCGATTTCCTGTGCTGGCATGACAGTTCCGCATACATTAGAAGCATGAAGACAGACCACAAGCTTAGTCTCAGGACGAAGGAGTGCGGTCGCTTTATCAAGCAGAAGACTGCCGTCAGAAGCGCATGGGATCCTGTCAAAAGAAATTCCATGTTTCTCCAGCTGTACAAGGGGACGCATCACTGCATTATGCTCCATGGCAGTTACAAGTACATGATCGCCGGGTTTCAGAAGTCCTTTCAGAAGAACATTCAGACTGGCAGTGATATTTTCTGTAAAAATAACATTCTTACCCTTTCCGGAAGTAAAGTGAAAGAGCCTCAGAAGCTGTTCTCTTGTTTCAAAAATCTGTTCCTCCACAGAATAAGCTGCCCGGTATCCTCCCCGGTTCACATTCACAGCAGAGCCTGACAGGTAATCATAAACTGCCTGTGCAACAGATGGTGCCTTGGGAAAAGACGTACTGGCCTGATCCAGATAGATTTTATTCATAAATAAATCCTTTCGTTTGTCATGGGCTCCTCCCACTGCCTTTAGGGACGCCACTGAAAAAGTCTTTATTTTGCATAAAGCAGTACAATATAAAGTGTTTTTATTTGTTTTAATCTACTATATAATGTGTATAAAAATAGTTTTTCAGTGGCGTCCCTTTAGGCGGTGGGAGGAGCCTTGTAAATTGTTATCTATTATCCTTGACTCTCAATATATTTTTGTATAGTTGCTGATGACACTTCTCCAATGCTGCAAGCAAAATAACCATCTGACCAAAATATTTTTTTCCTCCAATACTGTTTTGATAAGACCGAATTATACTTTTGCCATAAGTAGTATGTTGTTTCCTGCTTTACAATTTTAACAATGTCGCATACTCTATCCGTTGTATCATAACTTAACAAAAAATGTATATGGTCTTTGTCTGTTTCCATAGCAATTATTTCGTAGCCACGAGTATTAGCTATATCGAGAATCTTTTGTTTCACATCATCAGCAATAGAGCCTTTTAGTATTTGTTTGCGGTATTTGGTTACAAGAACTATATGTACTTTCAGACTGTATTTTCGTCTGTTATGACGATAATATCTATTATCCATAAATCACCTCTGATAGTTATTGACGTTCACTAAATATTAGTATACACTATTGCTAGTGAAGTATCAATGAGAGGAATAAATTTTATGGAACAGATAACTATAACTGCAAAAGTTCAGATAGTTGCAACTGATACAGATAAAGTTTTGCTTAATAAAACAATGTCTGTTTATTGTGAT